>DASZQQ010000541.1:0-6617 GCA_035549595.1 Caulobacteraceae bacterium | reverse complement strand
GCCACCAGGCGCTGGCGCTCGGTCAGATAGCGCGCGACCACTCCCTCCCCTACATGGGGAGGGAAAGCCGCCCCGGGCTCGCCCCGGGGCGGCAGGGTGGGGAAGTGTGGCGTCGCTGCAGGGCTCGCCGTTTGGGGCCCGCGGGCTTCACCGGGCTCCCCCACCCTGACCGCTTCGCGGTCTGTCCCTCCCCACAGGGGGGAGGGAGGGATGCTGTGCTCGCTCATGGGCCTTACTCCGCGGCGATCAGGGCGGGCGCGGCGGCCCGCAGGTGGCGGTCGATGGCGGCGGCGGCGTCGCGGCCGTCGCGGATCGCCCAGACGACGAGGGAGGCGCCGCGGACGATGTCGCCGGCGGCGAACACGCCGGGCAGGTTGGTCATCTGGTTGCGGAAATCCGCCTTGACCGTGCCCCAGCGCGAGACGGCCAGAGCCGGCTCGCCGAACAGGGCCGGGACGTCCTCCGGGTCGAAGCCGAGCGCCTTGATGACGAGGTCGGCGGCAAGGTCGAAGTCGCCGCCCTCGACCTCCACCGGCGCCTGGCGGCCGTCGGCGTCGGGCGGGCCCAGGCGCATGCGGATCGCGCGCACGCCGGTGACGCCCGAGGCGTCGCCCAGCACCGCCCGCGGCGCCGCCAGCCACTCGAAGACCACGCCCTCCTCCTCGGCGTGGGCCACCTCGCGCGCCGAGCCCGGCATGTTGGCGCGGTCGCGGCGGTAGAGGCAGGTGACGGAGGCCGCGCCCTGGCGCACCGCCGTGCGCACGCAGTCCATGGCCGTGTCGCCGCCGCCGACCACGACCACGCGCTTGCCCGCGGCGTTCAGTTCGCCGCTGTCGAACGCGGGCACGTCGTCGCCCAGGCCCTTGCGGTTCGACGCGATCAGGTAGTCGAGGGCGCCGACGACGCCGGCCGAACCGGCGCCCGGGCAGGCGAGGTCGCGCGGCTTGTAGACGCCGGTGGCGATCAGCACGGCGTCGTGCCGTTCGCGCAGTTCGCCGAGCGTCGCGTCGCGGCCGACCTCGAAGTTCAGGCGGAACGTCACGCCCCCGTCGGCCAGGCGGCGCGTGCGCCGCTCGACCACCGGCTTTTCCAGCTTGAAGCCGGGGATGCCGTAGATCAGGAGGCCGCCGGCGCGGTCGTGACGGTCGTAGATCGTGACGGCGTAGCCCGCCTCGCGCAGCGCCTCGGCGGCGGCGAGGCCCGCGGGGCCCGCGCCCAGGACCGCCACCGACTGCCCGCGGTCGGGGCCGGCGACGAGCGGCTTCACCCAGCCCATCTCCCAGGCCTTGTCGGTCAGATAGCGCTCGACGGCGCCGATGGTGACCGTGCCGTGCCCGGACTGCTCGATGACGCAGTTGCCCTCGCACAGGCGGTCCTGCGGACAGATGCGGCCGCACACCTCGGGCATGGAGTTGGTCGCCTGCGAGAGGGCGTAGGCCTCCTCCAGCCGGCCCTCGGCGGTCATCCGCAGCCAGTCGGGGATGTTGTTGTGCAGCGGACAGTGCGTCTGACAGAACGGCACGCCGCATTGCGAGCAGCGCGAGGCCTGCTCGGACGCCTTGGCGTCGATGAAGTCGGCGTAGATCTCGTGGAAATCGCGACCGCGCTGCTCCGCCGCCCGCTTCTGCGGCGTCGATCGGGCGACGTGGGTGAAGGCGAGCATGCGCTCGGTCATGGCGGTCTTCCCAGGCTCCTGGCGCCGTCCCTAGCGGAAACGCAGCGGGGACGAAAGGTCACGATCCAGAAAGTGGACTTCAATTCCAAGGTCGGCCGTCACTGAACGGCGCCGCGAGCGCCTTTGTCTCTCAATTAATCCACTTTATGGATTCATTGACCGTTTACCACGCCTGGGCCACTGGAGGGCAAACCCGAGGAGGCCCCATGCCCGACTGGCTGATCGCGATCATTCTGGGCGTGGTCGAGGGGTTGACCGAATTCATCCCGGTCTCGTCGACGGGCCACCTGCTGCTGACCGACGTGCTGCTGTCGAGCCTGGACATGACCCGGTCCGACTGGACGATCTTCGTGGTCATGATCCAGCTGGGCGCGGTCCTGGCGGTGGTGCTGCTCTACTTCCAGCGCCTGTGGACGGTGGCGATGCGCCTGCCGAACGACCCCAGGGCCAGGCGCTTCGTGGTCAGCGTGCTGGTCGCCTTCCTGCCGGCCGCAGCCCTCGGCGCGGTGTTCCACCACCAGATCGAGGCCAACTTCGGCAATCCGCGCCTGATCTGCATCACCCTGATCGTCGGCGGCGTGATCCTGGCCGTGATCGACCGCTGGCATCCGGAGCCGCGCTACAACGACGCCATGCGCTATCCGATCCTGACCTCGATCGGCATCGGCCTCTTCCAGTGCCTGTCGCTCGTGCCGGGCGTGTCGCGCTCGGGATCGACCATCGTCGGCGGCATGCTGCTGGGCTGCGACCGGCGCTCGGCGGCGGAGTTCAGCTTCTTCCTGGCGATCCCGATCATGGTCGGCGCCTTCGCCCTGGACGGCTGGAAGCACCGCCACGACATCGACCTGGCCCACGCCCAGATCATCGCCCTCGGCTTCGTGGTCTCGTTCGTCGTCGGCGCAATCGTCGTGCGCACCATGCTCGACTTCGTCCAGAAGCGCGGCTTCGGCTTCTTCGCCGTCTGGCGCATCGTCGTCGGCGCCGGCGGCCTGGCCCTCCTGGCCTGGGCGGGCAAGTAGCTCCGCCAGCCCCGCGGCGTGGCGAGCGCCGCTGTTCGACCACAGAGGACACAGAGTTCACAGAGGATCCGGAGGATCGCCCCTCTGTGCTCCTCTGTGAACTCTGTGGTGAAATCGGCCGCCCGGCTGCCTCCGGGCAGGGTGATCAACCTGCTCGCGGGGCCGGCGGCGGTGTGGGGGCGGGCGCAGCGGCGGTCGCCGGGGCGACCGGGGACTGGGCGAGGCCCAGCATCATCGCGGGGTTCATGGCGTCGACCATGGCCGTCGGCATCAGGATGGTCGCGCCGCGCTCCTTGGTGGTCTCGTAGATGATGTTCATGGCCCGCAGCTGCAGGGCCGCCGGGCTGCGCGCGTAGATCTCTGCGGCCTCGACGAACTTGGCCGCGACCTCCTGCTCGGCCTGGCCCAGCAGCACCCGCGCCAGCCGCTCGCGTTCGGCCTGAGCCTGGCGGCTCATGGCGTCCTGCAGGGCGGGCGGCACAGAGATGTCGCGCATCTCCACCGAGATCACCGACACGCCCCAGTCGGCGGTCTTGCGGGCGATCTCGTCGCGCAGCACCTCGTCGCCATGCTTGCGGTCCGACAGCAGGATGGCGAGCGGCGAGGAGCCGACCATCTCGCGCAGGCTGGTCTGGGCGACGCGGGCGATGGCCTCGCGGTAGTCGGTGATCTCGAGGGCGGCGCGTTCGGCGTCGTGCACCTGCCAGAACACCACCGCGTCGACGTTCACGGGCACGGTGTCTTTCGACAGCGCCTGCTCGGCGTTGAACTCGGTGGTCTGGATGCGCTGGTCGAGCCAGGCGGTCACCGCGTCGACGAACGGGATGATCACGAAGAGGCCCGGCCCGCGCACGGCGTGCAGGTGGCCGAGCCGCAGGACCACGGCCCGCTCCCACTGGTTGGCCATCAGCAGCGACTGCGGGATGAGGATCGCCACCAGGGCGATCAGCCCGGCCAGCCACAGGCCGGCGGGCATGTGCGCCTCGGCCGAGCGCCAGGCGATGACCCCGGCCGCCACCCAGGCCAGCAGCGAGAGCAGCAAGGCCGGCCGGCTCGGCCCGCGAAGCGAGGTTCTATTCATGGGTGTCCACCTTCTCTCGGCCCTCCAGGACCGTGATGCGTAGGGCGACGTCGCGCGGGTCCAGCCCCGCCGTCCGCGCCCGGGCGATGACCTGGCGGGCCAGGTCGTCGATCCGCTCGGCCTGGCGCTCGGGCGCCGGCGCGGGCGGATGTTCGGAAACGAAGCTGCCTCGGCCGCGGGCCAGGGAGATCGCGCCCAGCCGCTCCAGCTCGTCATAGGCGCGCCGGGCGGTGTTGAGGTCGATCTTCAGGGCCACGGCCACCTGGCGCATGGTCGGCATCTGGTCGCCGGGCCGCAGCCGGCCCGAGCCGATCAGGCCCAGCAACTGGTCGCGCAGCTGTACATAGATCGGCGCCCCGGTGTCCTCGAGCTTCAGGGCGTTCAGCGCCGATTGCTGTATTGTATGCATATTATCATACAATAATCGCCGGCAGGGCTGCGGTCAAGGTTCGCCCCGGGGACTTGTTCCGAAGGTACATGTCCCCGCTGCACGGACACTGGAGGGGACACGAACCGGCCTGCGGCCGGATGATGCCCCCAGGTTGACAGCTTCCGCGTGCGGATCGATGAGGGGGATCGCGCAACGCGCAGTGGGCTGGCTGTTTCCCGAAGGATTTCAGATGCGTAACATCGCGGTGCTGGCTGCGGCCCTGGCCCTGTTCGCCGTTGCGCCGGCGATGGCGCAGACGCGCCCGACGGAGGCCGCCGCGGCGCCCACGGCCCCGGACGAGCCTGGCCGCAACGAGCGCGCCCCCCAGACCTCGCCGCGCGGCGAGGCGGCTCAGGAGGCCAAGCTCTCCGACCGCGACATCGCCACCGCGCCGATCCGCGAGATCGCCCGCTCGACCCGCCACAGCGTCACCGTCGACGGCCGCGCAATCCCCTACACGGCGACCGCCGGGACCCTGACCATCCGCGACGACGACGGCAAGCCGCGGGCCTCGATGTTCTACGTCGCCTACGTCGCCGACCGGCCGAAGGGTGCGCCGCAGCGGCCGGTGACCTTCTTCTACAACGGCGGGCCGGGCTCGGCCTCGATGTGGCTGCACATGGGCTCGTTCGCGCCGATGCGGATCCACACCGCCTCGCCGGACCCGACGCCGGCGGCGCCGTTCGTGATCGCGCCGAACAACGAGAGCCTCATCGACAAGACCGATATGGTGTTCCTCGACGCCATCGGCGCCGGCTTCTCGCGCCCGCTCGGCGACGCCAAGGGCAAGGATTTCTGGGGCGTCGACCAGGACGCCGACGCCTTCGCCCGGGCGATCATGCGCTACCTGACGGTGGCCGACCGCTGGAACTCGCCGAAGTTCCTGTTCGGCGAGAGCTACGGCACCACGCGCTCGGCCGCCCTGGCCTACGCGCTGCAGGACAACGACGTGCAGCTGAACGGGGTGCTGCTGCTGTCGTCGATCCTGAACTACGGCATCCGCACGCCGGGCTTCGACCGTATCTACGTCAACTACCTGCCCAGCTACGCCGCGGCCGCCTGGTACCATCACAGGCTCGCCAACCCGCCCGTGGATCTGGGCCCGTTCCTGGCCGAGGTGCGCGCCTGGGCCAACGGCCCCTACGCCGCCGTCCTCGCCAAGGGGACCGACGCGCCCCAGGCCGAGATCGACGCCGTCGCCCACCAGATGAGCCTCTACACCGGCCTCTCCGAAGCGTTCATCAAGGAGGCCGACCTGCGCGTCGACCTCGGCCGCTTCCGCAAGGAGCTGCTGCGCGACCAGCGGCGCACGATCGGCCGCTACGACTCGCGCTTCACCGGCATCGACGTCGACGCCGCCGGCGAGGATCCTGAGTTCGACCCGTCCGACACCGGCGTCCAGGGCGCCTTCGTCGCGGCCTTCCACGACTACCTGCAGAACGAGCTCGACTTCACCACCGACCTCTCCTACCGCCCCGGCTACGACGTGATCGGGCGCGAGTGGGACTGGCGGCACAAGGCGCCGGGCGCGCGCTTCCCGCAGCCGGTGGCCGACGTCGCCCAGGACCTCGGCGCGACGATGCGCAAGAACCCGCACCTGAAGGTCTATTCGCTGAACGGCCTCTACGACATGGCCACGCCGTTCTTCGGCACGGAGTACGACCTGGGCCACATGCAGCTGGACCCGAGCCTTCGCGGCAACGTCCGCTTCGCCTACTACCCGTCCGGCCACATGGTCTACCTGAACCCCGACGCCCTGAAGACGATGAAGGCCGACGTGGCGCGCTTCTACGACGACGTCCTTTCAGGGCGCTAAGGCCGCGCAGCGGCGCATTTTCACCACGGAGGACACAGAGGTCCACAGAGGAGCACGGAGGCGGCCGCGCCCCTCATCGCCCTCTGTGATCCTCTGTGAACCTCTGTGTCCTCTGTGGTCGAAAGCGGCTTCGCCGCGTTGTCAGAGCCTGGACCAGTCCTCGGCGGCCAGGGCGGCGATCAGGGTCTCGAAGTCGGCCTTGAGCCGGGCGAAGCCGGGTGTCGGCTCCAGGGTCGCCTCGTCCATGTAGAGGGCGCGGTTGACCTCGATCTGCAGGGCGTGGGCGCGGCGGCCGGGGCGGCCGTAGTGCTCGGTGGTGTAGCCGCCGGCGTAGGGGGCGTTGCGGGCCACCTGGTAGCCCATCCCCTGCAGTTCGCGCTCGACCAGGCGCGAGATCGCCGGCGAGCAGGCGGCGCCGAAACGGTCGCCCAGGACGATGTCGCAGCCCGCGCCCAGCCCCGCCTGGGCCGCGGCGGCCGCGGGCATGGAGTGCCAGTCGATCAGGATGGCGACGCCGAACGTCCCCTTGGCCTCGGCGATCAGGCTGGCCAAGGCGTCGTGGGAGGGCCGGTGCACGCTCTCGACGCGGTCGCGCG
>DASZQQ010000540.1:0-3377 GCA_035549595.1 Caulobacteraceae bacterium | reverse complement strand
CGCGGCGGATCGTGCGCGAGGGCCAGGTGTTCTCGCGCCTGACCCTGGACGACGCCGCCGAGGGCGTGCTGGCTGCCTACGCCCGGCCCCGTGGGGACGCGGTGTACAATCTCTGCGACGACGAACCGGCCCCGAACGCGGAGGTGATCGCCTACGCCGCCCGCCTGGCCGGCCTGCCCGTCCCGCCGGAAGAGCCCTACGATGCGGCGGCGATGTCGCCGGCGGCGCGGCGCTTCTGGTCGGAGTCCAAGCGCGTCTCCAACGCGAAGGCCAAGGCCGAACTCGGCTGGCGCCCCCGCCACCCCACCTACCGCGAAGGCCTGGCCGCGATCCTCGCCGCAGCCGAACCGGGGACATGATCCCGCCGCAGGCGGGTTCGTGTCCCCTTGTCCTCCAGGCGCCAACTGAAGGGGACACGATCCCTGGCGGTATCCTGTCCCCGGCCCTCCCGACGAAGTCGGGGCCATGACCAAGGCTCTATTCGACCACGGAGGACACAGAGGTCCACAGAGGGGCACGGAGGATTCAGGAGCCGTGACGCCCTCTGTGTTCCTCTGTGGACCTCTGTGGACCTCTGTGGACCTCTGTGTCCTCTGTGGTGAGAAGCAGCGGATGAACTCGGTCCCGGCTTCGCCGGAAGGCGCTGATGGCGCCGATCACGCCACCTCCTCGAGGGCCGCGATCAGGCGGGCGAGGTCCTTCGGCCGGGAGAGGCGGTGGTCGCCGTCGCGGATCAGGGTGAAGACCACGTCGTCGCCCTTGATGGCGTTGGCCAGCTCCAGGGCGTGCGGCCAGGGCACGTCCGGGTCGGCGCCGCCCTGCAGGATGCGCACCGGGACCTCCACCGGCACGGGGCCTGGCAGGATCGACCAGCGCGCGCCGTCCTCGATCAGGGCGCGGGAGATGACGTAGCCCTCCGGATCATAGGCCGAGGGCCGCGTCCAGCGGCCGTCGCGGGCCAGGGCCTCGCGCGCGGCCGCCGGCAGGCCCGGCTCGAGCAGGGCCGAGGTGAAGTCCGCCGCCGGGGCGATCAGCACCATCGCCTTGATCCGCTCAGGCCTGGCGGCCGCGGCGAGGCAGGCGATCCAGCCGCCCATGGACGAGCCCACCAGCACCAGCGGCCCCTCGGTCAGGGCGTCGATGACGGCAAGGGCGTCGGCCCGCCAGCGCGTGACCGTGCCGTCCTCGAACCGCCCGCCCGAGACGCCGTGGCCGAAGTAGTCGAAGCGCAGATAGGCCCGGCCCGTGCGGCTCGCCCAGTCGGCCAGCGCCTGGGCCTTGGTCCCGGCCATCTCCGAGTGGAAGCCGCCCAGCCAGACCACGGTCGGGCCGCGGCCCTCGACGCCGCGCCACGCGATGGACACACCGTCGTGGTCGAGGGCGCCGGAGGTCTCGGTCATGGCGCTGGGTCCCCGCTTGGGCCTAAACAGGCCTTCAACTAGACCCGATGAGCGCCGGAGCGAAGCCGATCGCAGCCCCGTCCCTACCCGAAGGCTTCTGCCTGCTGCAGGTGACGCCCGAACTCGACGCGGGCGGCGTCGAGGAGGCGACGCTGGACGTGGCCGCGGCCGTGGCGCGGGCCGGCCGGCGCTCGATCGTCGCCTCCCACGGCGGGGGGATGGAGGCGCGCCTCGCCGCCTCCGGCGCCGAACTCATCCGGCTGCCGGTGCAGTCGAAGAACCCGCTGGTCATCGCCCTGAACGGCTGGCGCCTGGAGCGGGCGATCCGCGAGCGCGGCGTCTCCCTGGCGCACGTGCGCTCGCGTGCGCCGGCGTTCAGCGCCCTGCAGGCGGCCCGCGCGGCCGGGGTCCCGCTGGTCGCCACCTACCATGGCGCCTATCGCGCGGACGGGCCGCTCAAGCGCTGGTACAATGCGATCATGACGCGCGGCGACCTGGTCATCGCCAATTCCGCCTTCACGCGCGACCACGTCCTGGCCGAGCATGGCCTCGATCCGGCCAAGGTGGTGGTCGTGCCCGAGGGGATCGACACCGATCTGTTCGACCCCGCCGCGGTCTCGCCGCAGCGTGTGGCCGCCGTGCGCGCCGCCTGGGGCCTGCGTCAGGCCGAGCCGCGCACTGTCGTCCTCCTGCCGGGACGGCTGACGCGGCTGAAGGGCCAGCGGCTGGCGGCCGAGGCGCTCGGCCGGCTGAAGCGGCGCGACGAGGTGATCCTGATCCTCGCCGGCGCCGGCGGCAGCGCCGCGCACCGCCAGGAGGTCGAGGCCGCGGCGGCCGTGTCCGGCCTCGGCGACCAGGTCCGATTCGTCGGGCCCTGCGACGACATGCCCGCGGCCTACCTCGCCGCCGACTTCGTGGTCTCGCCGTCGCTGCAGCCGGAGACCTTCGGCCGCGTCGTCGCCGAGGCCGGGGCGATGCGCCGGCCGGTGCTGGCCGCCGCGCACGGCGGGCCGGCCGAGGTCGTCGAGCCGGGCGTCACCGGCTGGCTGGTCCGCCCCGGCGACGTCGACGCCTGGTGCGAGGCCCTTGCTGCGGCCATGGCGACGCCCGCGAGCGCCCGCGCGGCGATGGGCGAGGCGGCGCGCGAGCGCGTGAAGCGGCTTTATTCCTTGCCCGCCATGTGCGAGGCCACGTTCGCGGTCTATCGCAAGCTGGTGGAAGGCAGGGCATGAAGCCCATCAGAATGGTCCCCATCAAGAAGGTGCTTGTGATCAAGCTCTCGGCGGTGGGCGACTTCGTGCTGGCCATCCCCGCCTTCGAGCGGATCCGCGCGGCGCATCGCGACGCCAAGATCACCCTCCTGACGACGCCGCCGTTCGAGTCCCTGGCCCGCTCCAGCCCGTTCTTCGACCGGGTCGAGATCGACGGGCGCCCGTCCAATCCGGCCGCCTGGCTCGGCCTGATCGCCCGGCTGCGCGCGAACAGGTACGACCGCGTCTACGACCTTCAGAACAGCGGCCGCACCAGCCTCTATTTCCAGATGCTGCGGCCGTTTCCGCCGCAGTGGTCGGGGGTGGCGATCGGCGCCTCGCACCGCCACCGCAACCCCGACCGGATGAAGATGCACGCCCTGGAACGCCAGGCCCAGCAGCTGGAGATCGCCGGCATCTGGCCCGACGCGCCGACGAAGCCGCTGTCGGCCGCCCCGCCGGACCTGACCTGGGTGCTGAACAAGAGCCCGGCCGCGCGGCCGATCAGCCAGTCGAACCCGCGCCCGGTGGTGCTGATGATCCCCGGCAGCTCGGCGCACCGGCCCGAGAAGCGCTGGCCGATCGAGCACTACGCCCGGCTCGCCGAGCGCCTGTCGGCCGAAGGCTTCGACATCGTCGTCATCGGCGGCCTGCAGGAGGCCGACCTCGCCCACGCCATCCAGCGCCGGGCGCCCCGGGCCCGCGACCTGACCGGCCGCACCGACTT
>DASZQQ010000539.1:0-3843 GCA_035549595.1 Caulobacteraceae bacterium | reverse complement strand
GATCGAGAGCGCCGCGGACGCCGACGAACTCGGACTCCTCACCGCCGCCGGCTCGCTCGGCTACCGGATGGCCCTCTTCTGCACCGAGGCGGCGATCCTCATCCTGGCGCTGAAGGTCGGCTGGGCCAGCGCCTATGGGGTGTTCGCGGCGGCCATGGCGGTCGGCGTGGCGGCGACCTTGCTGGCGCGCGAGCCGGCGCGGGCCGATGCGGCGCTGGCCGACCTGTCGTCGAGCGAGCAGGCCCATCCGCTGCGCGCCGCCTGGGACGCGGTGGCGGGACCCTTCGTCGCCTTCTTCCTCCGTCACGGGCTCGCGGCCGGGGCGCTGATGCTGGCGATGATCACCCTCTACCACCTGTGCGACTACATGCGCGGGCCGATGGTGAACCCCTACTACGCCGCCCTCGGCATTCCGAAGACGACCATCGCCGCCGTGCGCGCGGCTATCAGCCTGCCGGCGTCGCTGGCCGGCATCGCGCTCGGCGGTCTGGTGTCGGCCCGCATCGGCGTGCTGCGCACCCTGGTGCTCGGCGCCTTGCTCCAGCCCTTCGCCGTAGCCGCCTTCGCCGTGCTCGGCTGGCATGGCGGCGACTTCGATCTCGGTGCGATGGGGCCGCTCCACATAACCGCCTTCGAGGCGGTGATGGCGTTCGACTCCGTGGCCATGAGCCTCTCGGGCGTGGCCCTCGTCGCCTACATGTCGAGCCTCACCAGCCTCGGCTACACGGCGACGCAGTTCGCCCTGCTGACCTCGGCCATGGTCTGGTCGGGGAAGACCCTGAAGGCCTTTTCCGGGGTCATCGTCGAGGCGCTGCAGCCTGGCCGCAGCCTGCTGGACGCCTACGCCCTGTTCTACCTGCTCTCGGGGGCGGTGGGCCTGCCGGCGATCGTCGTCTGTATGGTGCTGGCGGCGCGCCAGGCTCGGGCAGCGAGACTCACCCCGGTCCCCGCCTGACGGTTCAGTTGGTGAGGCACACCACCTCGGCCACGCGCAGGTCGCGGCGCAGGGTGTCGGCGACGCGGTAGTAGTTGTCGACGCCGATCGGCTGGCCCGCGGCGCCCGGCGAGGGGGGCACGTGGTTGGCCGCCAGGGCCGCGCGCACCGCCTCGGGGGTGGTGGTGTAGATGCGCCCCCGGCGCGGGGCCTCGCCGACGGTGACGCCGATCACGCGGCCGGCCTCGTCCAGGGTCGGGGCGCCCGAGATGCCGCTGAGCGTGCCCTTCAGCCCGTCGGTGCGGCCGACCTCGGCCCACACCAGCACCGGCTCTGTGCGCGCGCCGCGACCGCGCATCAGGAGGTTCTCGCGGCCCAGCAGGCGCGTGGCGATCTCGCCCGCCCGCCCCTGCGGATAGCCGGGGGCGAAGCCGCGCGCGCCGCGCTTCAGCGGCCGGTCGAGGCCCAGCGGCAGGGCCGGCGAGCCGCCCTGGGTGGTCAGGATCGCCGCCTCGCTGCCGGGCGTGATGTGCGCCTTGGCCGCGACGCCGCGGCCTTCGGCGACGACGATGGCGATCTTGGCGCAGCCCTCGACCACGTGGCGGGCGGTCAGCCACACGCCCGTGTCGGAGACCGAGAAGGCTGTGCCGGTGTCGGGCCCCGGTCCGTCCGGCGCATGCACGACCACGGACGGGTCGAACGGCGAGGCCGGTCCCAGCGGCATGCCCTCCTCGCCCGGCACCGGTGGCGGCGGCGGGGGCGCGTCGGCGCGCTCCTGGCGGCCGATCGCGGCGACCGTCAGGGCCACCACCACCGCCAGGTACACGAGCCAGTCCGGGAGACGCGGGAAATGCATGGGAGCGCTTGGGGCGCGGCCTCCGGATCAGGCGGCCGAGACGCTGGCGGCCAGCACCAGGGCCGTGGCCAGCTTGGCGCTGACCAACAGGGCGGCGGCGGCCAGCTCGCCCTCCTGGATGCGCTGAGGCAGGCCGTGCAGGACGAAGTCGGTCAGGCGGAACACCAGCAGCTGCACGAACAGGGTCGCCGCGCCCCAGAGGGCGATGTCGAGCAGCGAGGTCGACGAGGCCAGCGACACCGAGAGCGGGATGCCGAGGGCGACCAGCATGCCGCCGAAGGACACGGCCGCGGCCGAATTGCCCTCGCGGATCAGCTGGATCTCGCGGTGCGGGGTGATCAGGGCGTAGAGCGCCGCCCCCGCCATGAGGATCAGCAGCGTCACGCCGCCATGCAGCAGCGCCCTCGGGAATCCCGCCGCCCACGCCTGGAGCTCGGGCGACTGCAACTCATGCGGCATGGAGGCCTCTCCTGGCGATCCGGGCACGGCTCGTTAGCACGCGCACGCCCGGTCTGGGGAGGGCGCGGGTCACCACCATGAAGAAAGGAGGAACCACGAAAGACACGAAAGGACACGAAACCCCGGACAGCCGCCAACCGTCGCGTTTCCGCTCAGCTTTCGTGTCTTTTCGTGTGTTTCGTGGTTCCAAAGACCGTCAGGACGCCGCCTGTTCGGCCTTGCGGCGGGCGCTGGCGCGGAGCTTCTGGCTCTCGCTCTTCAGCTGGCCGCAGGCGGCGAGGATGTCGCGGCCGCGCGGCGTGCGGATCGGCGAGGCGTAGCCGGCCCGGTTCAGGATCGCCGCGAAGCGCTCGATGGTCTCCCAGTCAGAGCACTCGTAGGGGCTGCCCGGCCAGGGGTTGAACGGGATCAGGTTGATCTTGGCCGGGATGCCGGCCAGCAGCTTGACCAGGGCCTTGGCCTCGGCCGGGCTGTCGTTGACGCCCTTGAGCATCACATATTCGAACGTCACCCGGCGGGCGTTGGAGAGGCCCGGATAGGCGCGGATGGCGGCCATCAGCTCGGCGATCGGATAGCGCCTGTTCAGCGGCACCAGCTTGTCGCGCAGCTCGTCGTTGGTGGCGTGCAGCGAGATCGCCAGCATCGCCCCGGTGCGCTCGCCCAGCGCCTTCAGCTCGGGCACGACGCCCGAGGTCGAGACGGTGATGCGCCGGCGCGAGATGGCGATGCCCTCGCCGTCGGAGATCACGTCCAGGGCGTCGGCGACGTTGTCGAGATTGTACAGCGGCTCGCCCATGCCCATGAAGACGATGTTCGTCAGCCGCCGGTTCTCGTTCGAGGTCGGCCATTCGCCGAGGTCGTCGCGGGCGACCTGGACCTGGGCGACGATCTCGGCCGCCGTCAGGTTGCGCACCAGGCCTTGCGTGCCGGTGTGGCAGAAGGTGCAGTTGAGCGTGCAGCCGACCTGGCTGGAGACGCACAGGGCGCCGGAGCGGGCGACGTCCGGGATGAACACGGTCTCGGCCTCGACCCCGGGGGCCAGGCGGATCAGCCACTTCACCGTGCCATCGACGCTCTCCTGGCGTTCGACGATCTCGGGCCGCTGAAGGGTGAAGCGCTCGGCGAGCTGGCTGCGCGTCTCCTTGCCGATGTCGGTCATGCCGGCGAAATCGGTCAGGCCGTAGTGGTGGATCCAGCGCCAGACCTGGCTGGCCCGCATCTTCGCCTTGTCGATCCCGCCGGCGGCCAGGGCCTGCTGCAGGCCCGCGCGCGTCAGCCCGGCCAGCGGGACCTTGGCGGGCGCGGCCGGCGCGGCGGCGTCGCGAGCGAGGGGCAGGACGGTGGTCAAGGATCAGGGTCTCGGGTCGGCGTTCGGCGCGTGACTAGCAGAAATGGGCCGCCTCCGCGACTTCGCCAGGGCGCCGGGCGCTTCGGTCGCGGTCGGTCCGGGGACATGTTCCGCCAGGAACGTGTCCCCTTCAGGGGGTGCGTGGCGGTCGGGGACACGAACCTGCCTGCGGCAGGATCATGTCCCCGGTTCAGGTTCGGAACACGGCGCTGAGGATGTTGCCCTCGGCGTCCAGGCTGGCGCGCT
>DASZQQ010000538.1:0-4313 GCA_035549595.1 Caulobacteraceae bacterium | reverse complement strand
CAGATTTTCACGGTGAGGCCGCCCGAGGACGGCGGCGGCAGGGCGGTGGCCTTCACCTGCGCCATGCCCGCGGCGGCCAGCCAGCGCTCGATCTCGTCGTCGAAGAAGCCGAGGCGCCGGTGCTGGTGCTCGGCGCGCAGGAACTCCAGGTCGTGCGGCGCGAAGTCGATGATCAGCAGCCGCCCGCCTGGGGCGACGAGGCGCGCCGCCTCGGCCACCGCCGAGGCTGGCTCGCCCAGGTAGTGCAGGACCTGGTGGGTGACGACGAGGTCGGCGGCGCCGTCCGCCAGGCCCGTGCCCAGGATGTCGCCGTGGCGCAGCTCGCACGACGCCAGGCCCGCGCGGGCGACGTTGGAGCGGGCGATGTTCAGCATCTGCCGCGACAGGTCGAGGCCGATGGCGCTCTTCGCCCGCGCGCCGAGCAAGGTCAGCATGCGGCCCGTGCCAGAGCCCAGGTCGACCAGCCGCTCGAACGGCCCCTCCCCGGCCGCGGCCAGGATCGCCGCCTCGACGGCGGCCTCGGAGGTGTAGAGCGAGCGGATCTCGTCCCAGCGCTCGGCGTTGTCGGCGAAATAGCTCGAGGCCTCCGCGGCGCGCTCGGCCGCGACAGCGTTCAGCCGCTCGGCGTCGCGCAGCAGGGTGGCGTCGCTGTCCGAGATCACCGCCAGCGCCTGGTCGACCAGCGACCGGGCCGGACCCGAGCCGGTCAGGCGGTAGAACACCCAGGCCCCGTCCGGGAAGCGCTCGACGAGGCCGGCCTCGGCCAGCAGCTTCAGGTGGCGCGAGACGCGCGGCTGGCTCTGGCCGAGGATGCGGGTGATCTCCAGCACCGCCAGTTCCTCGCGCGACAACAGGGCGAGGATGCGCAGCCGCGTCGGCTCGCCCGCCGCGCGCAGCATCTCCACAGCCTGGTCCGACGTCGTCGCCATAGGGACATAAAGATATCTTTATATCCGAATGTCAACCGCGGACCGGGGACATGATCCTGCTGCAAGCCGGTTCGTGTCCCCTCCAGCCGGACTGAACAAGGGGACACGAACCCGCCGGTGGCGGGATCATGTCCCCGGCGGGATCATGTCCCCGTGACGGGGTTCATCAGGTCTTCGCCGGCGAAGAAGCGGCGCAGGTTCTCGCGGGTCAGCTCGACCATCTTCGGCACGGCCGCCTCGGTGGCGCCGGCGGTGTGCGGGGTCAGGATCACGTTGGGCACGCCGGCCCAGCGCGCAGCCGGCGTCGGCTCGGTCTGGAAGACGTCGAGCGCCGCCATGCCCAGGCGCCCGTCCTTGAGCGCCGCGATCAGCGCGTCCTCATCCACGACCTGGCCTCGCGAGACGTTGACCAACAGCCCGCCGGGCCCCAGCGCCTCGATCACGTCCTGGCCGATGAGGCCGCGCGTGGCCTCGTCGGCGCGGCAGCAGACGACGAGGATGTCGCTGTCCTCGGCCAGTTCCTCGAGGCTCTCGGCGCGCGGCCAGTCGAGCTCGGGCTTCTCGCCCGGGCCCCACCACTCGACGCTGAGGCCGAAGGCCTCGGCGCGGCGGGCCACGGCCTGGCCGATGCGGCCCATGCCCACGATCCCCAGGTGCTTGCCGCCGAGCGACGGCGTCAGCAGCTTGTCGTTCGCCTTCCAGGCGCCGGTCCTGACGATGCGATCGCCCTCGACGATCCGCCGCCAGGCGCCCAGCACCATGCCCATCGCATGGTCGGCGACGTCGTCGCTGTTGACGCCGGGCGAATGGCTGACCTTCAGCCCGCGCGCGCTGGCCCAGGCCAGGTCGACGCCGTCGTAGCCCGAGGTGAAGCAGGCGATGAGGCCCAGCTTCGGCAGGCTCTCGGCCAGGTGCTTGTCGACCGGGAACTCGCCGGCGACGACCATGGCGCGGATGACGGTGGTGGCCTCCAGCGGCGGCCCCTCCCAGAATCGCCAGACCGCGTAGTCGCGCTCCAGGAACGGCGTCAGCACGCCCAGGTGCGGCTGCATGATCAGGATGGCCGGCTTGTCCGACATCGTCTCTCGCGTCCTTCGCCCCAAGAAATACCGCGCCAGCCCGCAGGCGACCAGTCCGCCCGGCCCCCCTTCCGCTTTGCCTCGCAAGAGGGGAAACAGGGCGAGGCATGGAAAGGATCGCGATCATCGGCCGCTCGGGCGGCGGCAAGTCGACCCTGGCGCGCAGGCTCGGCGCGCGGCTCGGCCTGCCGGTGGTGCACCTCGACGTGGTCTATTGGCGCCCCGGCTGGGTGAAGAGCGAGGCCGGCCCGTTCCGCGAGCGCCTCGCCGAGGCGCTGGCCGGCGGGCGCTGGATCACCGACGGCAACTTCATGAGCACGGCCGACCTGCACCTAGCGCGCGCCGACCTGATCGTCTGGGTCGACCAGCCGCGGACCCTGTGCGTGCGCCGGGCGATCTGGCGCGCCCTCACCGAGCGCGGCGGCCGGCGCGCCGACATGGCCGAGGGCTGCGACGAGAAGTTCGATCCCACGTTCTACCGCTACATCTGGGACTGGGACCGCAAGACCCGCCCGATGGTGGAGGCGACGATCGCAGCCCTGGCGCCGCGGACCCCGCTCGTGCGCCTGACCAGCGACGCCGAGATCGCGGCTTTCGCGGATCGTGCAGGCGCCCTTCTGAACGACCTCGCCAAACCTCTCGTCACCGACGACGCCCTGCGCCAGGGCTATCGCGACATGTCCCAGGACGCGGTGCGGGAGGACGAGGCGCTCGAATGGTCGGACGCCCTGATCGGCGACTCGCGGCGCGATGGCGACTGACGCGCCGCGCCGCGGCGACGTCTGGTGGGTCGCCTTCGACATCGCCGTCGGCGGCGAGTTCCGCAAGACGCGTCCGGCTGTCGTCGTCAGCAACGACGCCGCGAACGAGGTGCTGAACCGCGTCCAGCTCGTGCCGCTGACGACGAACGTCGAGCGCCCCTACCCCGGCGAAGCCTACGTGAGCGTGCGCGGCGAGCTCCGCAAGGCGATGGCCGACCAGATCGCCACCGCCTCGAAGGCTCGGCTTCGCAGCCGTGTCACCCAGCTCGCCCCTGCGGACATGGCCGCCGTCGACCGCGCCATCCGGGTGCAGCTGGCGCTCTGACGCCCAGCGCTACCGCCCGAACTTCTGGAACTTGATCCGGTGCGGGATCAGGCTGTCGGCGCCGAGGCGACGCTTCTTGTCTTCCTCGTAGGCTTCGAAGTTGCCTTCGAACCACTCGACGTGGCTGTCGCCCTCGAAGGCGAGGATGTGGGTGGCCAGGCGGTCGAGGAACCAGCGGTCGTGGCTGATGACCACGGCGCAGCCGGCGAACTCCTCCAGCGCCTCCTCGAGGTTCTGCAGCGTCTCGATGTCGAGGTCGTTGGTCGGCTCGTCGAGCAGGATGACGTTGCCGCCCTCGGTCAGGGTCTTGGCCAGGTGCACGCGGTTGCGCTCGCCGCCCGAGAGCTGGCCGACCTTCTTCTGCTGGTCGCCGCCCTTGAAGTTGAACGAGCCGACGTAAGAGCGGGTGTTGATCTCGCGGTTGCCGACCTTCAGCACGTCGAGGCCGGACGAGATCTCCTGCCAGACGGTCTTGTTCGGATCGAGCGCGTCGCGGCTCTGGTCGACGTAGGCCAGCTTCACCGTCTCGCCGAGGCGGATCGTGCCGGCGTCGGGTTTCTCCTGGCCGGTGATCAGCTTGAACAGGGTCGACTTGCCGGCGCCGTTGGGGCCGATGACGCCGACGATGCCGTTCGGCGGCAGCTTGAATGAGAGGCCTTTGAACAGGATCTTGTCGCCGTACTCCTTCTCCAGGCCGTCGACCTCGAGCACCACATTGCCCAGGCGCGGGCCGGGCGGGATGGAGATGACCGCGTGGGTCTGGGCCCCGCGCATCTGCTCCTGCTCCTGGACCATGCGCTCGTAGGCGGCCAGGCGCGCCTTGGACTTGGTCTGGCGGGCCTTGGCGTTGGAGCGCACCCACTCCAGCTCCTTGGTCATGGCCCGCTGGCGGGCCTCGCTCTCGGACTGCTCCTGCACGATGCGCTTGGTCTTCTGCTCCAGCCAGCCGGAGTAGTTGCCCTCGTAGGGCAGGCCCCGGCCGCGATCGAGCTCCAGGGTCCACTTGGTGACCTGGTCGAGGAAGTAGCGGTCGTGGGTGACGAGGATCACGCAGCCCGGGAAGGCCTCCAGGTGGTGCTGCAGCCAGGCCACGCTCTCGGCGTCCAGGTGGTTGGTCGGCTCGTCCAGCAGCAGCATGTCGGGCTTGGAGAGCAGCAGGCGGGCCAGCGCCACGCGGCGGCGCTCGCCGCCCGACAGCTTGTCCACCGGCCAGTCGTTG
>DASZQQ010000537.1:0-4061 GCA_035549595.1 Caulobacteraceae bacterium | reverse complement strand
GGTTCAGGGTCGGGCGCGGGGTGACATAGTGGCTGTTCGCATAGATGCGGACGGCGGGCAGGTCGGCGGTTTTCTTGCCGGTCAGGGGGTCGAATTCGACGATCTGCTCGATCTCGTCGCCGAACAGGCCGATGCGCCAGGCGCGGTCCTCGTAGTGGGCGGGGAAGATCTCGATGGTGTCGCCGCGCCGGCGGAACGTCCCGCGCTCGAAGGCCTGGTCGTTGCGCTTGTACTGCTGGGCCACGAGGTCGGCCATCAGCTTCTTCTCGTCGACCTTGTCGCCGACCTTCAGGTTGAAGGTCATGGCCGTGTAGGTCTCGACCGAGCCGATGCCGTAGATGCAGCTGACCGAGGCCACGACGATGACGTCGTCGCGCTCCAGGATCGCCCGCGTCGCCGAGTGGCGCATGCGGTCGATCTGCTCGTTGATCGAGGAATCCTTCTCGATGTAGGTGTCGGTGCGCGGGACGTACGCCTCCGGCTGGTAATAGTCGTAGTAGCTGACGAAGTACTCGACGGCGTTGTTCGGGAAGAAGCTCTTGAATTCGCTGTAGAGCTGCGCCGCCAGGGTCTTGTTGTGGGCGAGGATCAGGGCCGGACGCTGGGTCTCCTCGATGACCTTGGCCATGGTGAAGGTCTTGCCGGAGCCGGTGACGCCCAGCAGCACCTGCTCGTGCTCGCGCGCGCGGACGCCCTCGACGAGCTCGGCGATGGCCGTCGGCTGGTCGCCGGCGGGCTCGTAGGCGCTGACGAGCTCGAACCGCCGCCCGCCCTCGGACTTGTCCGGCCGCGCGGGGCGGTGCGGCGTCCAGAGCATGGGCGAGGCGTTCTCGTCGTAGGTGAACACCCCGGACGCGTCGGCGACGCCGGGGCTGGCGGAACGGCTGGGCATAGGGGGCAAGGTAGGCGCGCGCGGGGCCCGTGCAAAGGGCGGCTGCTGACAGCAGACTGGCAGGAGTGGAGCGTGGAACGCGGCTGTGGCGGCGAGGCCGTTCTTCTGGACCACGAAGCACACGAAGCACACGAAGGGGTCGTGCCCAACTCTGAAACGCCGCGCCGAAGGCGAGGCCGTATCTTAACGCAGAGGGCGCAGAGAAGGCGCAGAGCGCGCAGAGTGTCTGAGCGCCTCCGCGACCTCCGCGCCTTCTCTGCGGTCTCTGCGTTAAAATGCCCAAGCCGCTGCCGCCCGAGCCTCGAAAGGATCGCGCTGCGCGCCGCTACCCAGGCCCCTTCGTGTGCTTCGTGTGCTTCGTGGTGAAAAAGCTGAGGTCAGATCCTCCGCCAAGGTTTCAGATGCGGCCGCCCGCCGATCACACCGGCTTGATCATCCGCAGCAGGGTGCGGTCGCGGTCTATGATTA
Source organism: Caulobacteraceae bacterium (assembly GCA_035549595.1). Taxonomy (GTDB): domain Bacteria; phylum Pseudomonadota; class Alphaproteobacteria; order Caulobacterales; family Caulobacteraceae; genus Acaudatibacter. The sequence continues at coordinate 2,701 of DASZQQ010000537.1, read as the reverse complement.
CGTGCTTCAGGGCGCCAAGGACGTGGAGGCCAAGCAGCGGCCAGAGCATCTTCGGGGCGAGTTTGTGCACCGCCTCGGCGCCCTCGCGCAGCCAGCCGACGCGGGCCGGGAAGGGGCTCGGGATCGAGACCCAGTCGAAGACGTTCAGCGGCTTGGCGGCGGCCCACATCACCAGCGGGCCGGTGACGATCTGCACCGCGATCATCGCCAGGAACAGGCCCTGGACCGCCGAGGCCAGGATCTGCAGCGGGCGGTTGGTCTCGAGCTTCTTCGGATGCGGCTGCGTCGCGGTCCAGATCAGGCGCGCGGCCAGGAAGGCGATGAAGAGCAGGCCGATGGAGACGTGCTGGGCGATCCCGGCCACGTGCTCGGCCCGCGTCGGCGCCTCGCCGGCCCGGTCGCCGACGAGGTAGAGCCAGATCACCCCGATCGCCGAGATCCAGTGCAGGCCGACGGCGACGAGGCCGTAGCCCTCGCGGGTGTTGGAAAGACGCATGACCGCAGCTCCGGCTTGGAAGCCTGGCCATGCGCGCCGGCGCATGAACCGGCCTTGAACTGGATCAAGGACGGCGGGCGTCGGGGCGGCGGCGAGGCCGTTCTTTTGGACCACGAAGCACACGAAGCACACGAAGGGTCACTGCGACGCGAAGCGGCGCGGCCAATCGGTGATGTCGCCCGGCGCAGAGGGCCTGTGGCCCCTTCGCGCTCTTCGCGCCCTTCGCGGTCAAATCCTGTCGGCGCCGGCCGGGCCGAGAGCCCGAATGAATGAACCGCGAAGGACGCGAAGGAGAGATCGCGACGGCGAGGCGCGAGCCCTGCAGGGAACGCGCGCTGCGCGCGCCGCTCCCCGGGCCCCTTCGTGTGCTTGGTGTGCTTCGTGGTCCAGACCTTCGAGCGTCGGCCGGCGAAGCTGCGACGCGGCCGCTGCACGCTTTCAGGTCTTCTGGATGGCGGGTGGGGAAGCCCAGCGGCTAGGGTTCCGGCCGCCAACGGGAGGAATGCCGATGAAGACCGAGGACATCGCCTACGACGTGGACGGGACGACCTATGTCGGGACGCTGGTGGTCGACGAGACGCGGAGCGGCAAGCGGCCGGGCGTGCTGCTGGCGCCGGAGGGGCCGGGGCTCGGGGACCTGTGCAGGTCGTTCGCGCGGCGCCTGGCCGAGCGCGGCTACGTCGCCTTCGCCCTCGACTACCACGGCGGCGGCCAGGTGCTGGCGCTCGATGCGGCGATGCCGCGGATCATGGCCTTCATGGCCGATCCGTCCGGCATCCGCGCCATCGCCAAGGCGGCGCTGAAGGTGCTGACCGACCGGCCCGAGACCGACGCCTCGCGCATCGCCGCCATCGGCTACTGTTTCGGCGGCACGACGGTGCTGGAGCTGGCGCGCTCGGGGACCGACGTGAAGGCCGTGGTCGGCTTCCACTCCGGCCTCGCCACCGCGCGGCCCGGCGACGCGAAGCAGATCAAGGCCAAGGTCATGGTCCAGATCGGCGCCGACGACCCGATCATCCCGCCCGAGCAGCGCCTGGCCTTCGAGAAGGAAATGACCGACGGCGGCGTCGACTGGCGCGTGCTGCTCTACGGCGGCGCCGGCCATTCCTTCACCAACCCCGACGTCGACGCCCTCGGCCGCCCCGGCTTCAAGTACGACAAGGCCACCGACGAGCGGTCGTGGCGCGCGATGCTGGACTTCTTCGACGAGGCTCTGGCCTGAGGGCGAGTCCGTAGAGAGTTGGACCACGAAGCACACGAAGCACACGAAGGGGCCGTGCGACGCGAAGCGGCGCGGCCAATCGATGATGGCGCTCGGCCCAGAGGGCCTCTGAACCCTTCGCGCCCTTCGCGCCCTTCGCGCGAGCCCGGCAGTGAACGCGCGCTGCGCGCGCCGCTACCCGGATCCCTTCGTGTGCTTCGTGTGCTTCGTGGTCCATCAATGCAGCGCTCGCCCGTAACCTCGGCCACGCCGGCGCGAATAGGGAGCGGGGCCGATGCGCGACGGAATGCAGAACCGCGTCCGTGGAACCCCTCACATCCTTCGCCAGAGTGGAGAAACCCGATGCGTAAGTTCCTGCTTCCCGCCGCCGTCCTCGTCTCGCTCGCCGTGGCCGGCGCCGCCGCCGCCCAGGGCAACGCCGCCATGATGAGCGTGCTGCGCGACTCGTGCGGCAAGGACATCCAGACCCTGTGCCCCGGCGTCCAGCCGGGCGGCGGGCGCATCGCCCAGTGCCTGAAGGAGCACCAGGACAAGGTCTCGGCGACCTGCAAGTCCGCCATCGCCCAGGCCATGGCCAACCGCCAGCAGGGCGGCGGCGACACCGGCACGACGCACTGACCCCGCTCTCCTCCCCTTTTGGGGGAGGGGGACCGCCGAAGGCGGTGGAGGGGGCTCCAGCCTGGCGCAGGCGCCAGCACTTCGCTAGAGCCCCCATCGTCTCGGCGCTTCGCGCCGATCCACTTCCCCCAAGGGGGGAAGAGAGTTCCGGTTCAGGGTGTCTTCGCCGGCGGGGGCGAGATGAAGTCGCCGGCCGGGCCCGGGTAGACCACCGGGCTTGCGGCGCCGTCGGGGCCGACGGCCTGAACGCCGAAGAAGAAGTCGTCGATGTTGACGCTGGTGAGCGTCAGGCTCGTCGCATCGCCCGGCGCCGTGCGGGAGAAGCGCCACTGCGGGTCGGTGGTCGGGCGCCACCAGACGCGGTA
>DASZQQ010000536.1:0-6254 GCA_035549595.1 Caulobacteraceae bacterium | reverse complement strand
CCGGGCGCGCCGCTCGCCAGTAGGGCGTGAACACCCTGTACGGTGCGCCCGAGCCGGTGGCGATCTTCCAGGGTTCGTTCAGCGCGCCGGCGTTGAACGAGGCCACCGTGACGCCCATGGCTTCGAGCGTGATCTTCAGCGCCTTGTCGCGCCGCACGGCGTCGGGATCGTACAGCCGGTTCCAGTGCAGCCTGCGCGCGCCGGTTTCCGCCGCCAGAGCCGGCAGTATCTCGGCCGGGCGGCCGCGCCTCAGCACCAGCCGCGAACCCAGGGCGGCGAGGGACCTGTCCAGCGCCGCGAGGGAGCCGTGCAGCCACCAGCGGCTCGCGCCGCCCGGGGCGCGGACCCCATCGCCGTCGCCGAGAATGAAGAGGGGGATCACCGGGGCGCCCGAGGCCGCCGCCGCCGCCAGGGCGGGGTTGTCCGCCAGGCGCAGATCCTTGCGGAACCAGACGATCACCGGCGTGCTCACGACAAACTCCCGCCTTGCCTGCGCCATGCGTTGAAGCCACTTCTACGCAGCCGTCGCACCCAGGGATCACATGCAGCCCAGTTCCATCGTCGAGATCGCCAGCCCGAAGGGTGGAGCCCCGGTCCGCTTCGGCGGCGGCGAGCGCCTGGCGCTGATCGCCGGCCCCTGCCAGCTGGAGAGCCGCCAGCACGCCCTGGAGACCGCGCACGCCCTGAAGGAGATCGGCGCACGGCTGGGGGTCGGCCTCGTCTACAAGACCTCGTTCGACAAGGCGAACCGCAGCTCGGGGGCGACCGAGCGCGGCATCGGCCTTGGCCAGGCGTTGCCGATCTTCGCCGAGATCCGCGAGGTGGTCGGCCTGCCGGTGCTGACCGACGTGCACGAGATCGACCAGTGCGCGCCCGCGGCCGAGGTCGTCGACGTGCTGCAGATCCCGGCCTTCCTGTGCCGCCAGACCGACCTGATCGTGGCCGCGGCGCGCACCGGCAAGGCGATGAACATCAAGAAGGGCCAGTTCCTCGCGCCCTGGGACATGAAGCACGTCATCGCCAAGGCCGTCGGCGCGGGGAACCCCAACGTCATGGCCTGCGAGCGCGGCGTCTCATTCGGCTACAACACCCTCGTCTCGGACATGCGCGCCCTGCCGATCATGGCCGAGATCGGCTGCCCGGTCGTGTTCGACGCCACCCACTCGGTGCAGCAGCCGGGCGGGCAGGGGACGACGTCGGGCGGCCAGCGCGAGTTCGTGCCGGTGCTGGCGCGGGCGGCCGTCGCCGTGGGCGTCGCGGGGGTGTTCATGGAGACCCATCCGGACCCGGACAAGGCCCCGTCGGACGGCCCGAACATGGTGCCGCTGCGCGACTTCGAGCCCCTGGTGGCCGAGCTCCTGGAGTTCGACGCCCTGGCCAAGCGCCGCTCCCCCGTGCGGCCTTGACCGGCCCGGGCTTGAACGCGAAGGCTCCCGCCATGGACCTCTCGGCCCTGCACCAGCTTCTCGAGGCCGTCGCCGGCGCGCGGGTCGTGACCGTCGGCGACCTGATGGTCGACCGCTTCGTCTACGGCGACGTCAGCCGCATCTCGGCCGAGGCGCCGATCCCGATCATGGCCCGCCAGCGCGAGGCGGTGATGCTGGGCGCCGCCGGCAACGTCGCGCGCAACGTCGCCGCCCTCGGCGGGACCGCGGCCCTGGTCGGCGTCACCGGCGACGACGCCGCCGCGCGTGAGGCGCTGGGCCTGATCGGCGCGGAGAGCGGCATCGAGGGGTTCGTGATCCCCGATCCGGACCGGCCGACCACCGTGAAGACCCGCTTCGTCTCGGCCGGCCAGCAACTGCTGCGCGTCGACCTGGAGCGCACCCATCCGATCGCCGGCGAGGTCGAGCAGCGCCTGGTGCGCACCGTCCACGACGTCGCCCGCGGCGCCGGCGCCATCCTGCTGTCGGACTACGGCAAGGGCGTCGTCACGCCGACGGTGATCGAGGCCTGCCTGGCGGCGGCCCGCGACACCGGCGCGCTGCTGATCGTCGATTCCAAGGCGCGCAGCTTCGCCCGCTACGGCGAGGCCGACATCGTCAAGCCCAACGCCGCCGAACTCGCCTACGCCACCGACCTGCCGACCGAGACCGACGCGGAGGTCGAGGTGGCGCTGGCCCGGGCGCTGGAGCTCAGTCCGTGCCGGGCGATCCTCGTCACGCGCTCGGCCAAGGGCATGTCCCTGGCCGTGCGCGGCGCCCCGGTTCGCCACTTCCGCCGCCCGCCGCCCGAGGTGTTCGACACCTCCGGGGCCGGCGACACCGCCATCGCCGCCTTGGGCCTGGCGCTCGCGGCCAAGGCCACGGCCGAGGCGGCGATCGACTTCGCCCTCCTGGCCTCGAGCGTGGTGGTCGAGAAGGCCGGCACCGCCACCGCCTCGCCGGACGAACTGGTCGAGGCCGAGCTCTCGGCGCACCTGGCCCCGGCGGAGGCCAAGATCTGCACGCCCGAGCGCATGCGCCGCGAGGTCGCCCGCTGGCGCGAGCGCGGCCTGAAGGTGGGCTTCACCAACGGCTGCTTCGACATCCTGCATCCCGGGCACATCGCCTACCTGGCTCAGGCCAGGGCCTGGTGCGACCGCCTGGTGGTCGGCCTCAACACCGACGCCTCGGTGCGGGCGCTGAAGGGCGAGGGACGGCCGGTCAACGACCTGGAATCGCGGGCCATGGTGCTGGCGGCCCTGACATCGGTCGACCTCGTCACCCCGTTCGATGCGCCCACGCCGATCGAGCTGATCGAGGCGGCGCGGCCCGACGTGCTGATCAAGGGCGGCGACTACACCGTCGAGGGCGTCGTCGGGTACGAGTTCGTCCAGTCCTACGGCGGCGAAGTGCGCCTGGCGCCGTTCGTCGAGGGCCACTCGACCACGGCCACGATCCGCAAGCTCTCGGAGACCGCCTGATGGCGCGCGTCGTCCTGGTCACCGGCGGCGCCGGCTTCATCGGCTCGAACATCGCCGCGCGCCTGGCCGAGGATCCGGGCCTCGATATCGTCATCTGCGACCGCCTGCGCACCGCCGAGAGCGGCAAGTGGCGCAACATCGCCGCCGTGCCGATCGCCGACTTCGTCGCGCCCGAAGACCTCTGGACCTGGCTCGCCGCGCGCGGCCACGAGGTCGAGCTCGTGGTCCACATGGGCGCGGTCTCGTCGACCACCGAGCCGGACGCCGACAAGATCGTCCAGACCAACTTCGTCCTCTCGCGCAACCTGTTCCGCTGGTGCGCCGAGCACGGCAAGCGCCTCGTCTACGCTTCTTCGGCGGCGACCTACGGCGACGGGGCCGCGGGCTTCGACGACGTGCAGGGCTGGCCGGAGCTGGCGAAGCTGCGGCCGCTGAACGCCTACGGCTGGTCCAAGGCGGCCTTCGACGTCTTCGCCGCGCGCGAGGCGGGGCGGGGCCTCGCGCCGCCGCAGTGGGTCGGGCTGAAGTTCTTCAACGTCTACGGCCCGCACGAGGAGCACAAGGGGCCGATGCGCTCGGTGGTTTCGCAGATCTGGCCCGACGTCGCCTCGGGCCGCTGCGTGAAGCTGTTCCGCTCCTACAACCCCGCCTACGCGCACGGCGGACAGCTGCGCGACTTCGTCTATGTGCGCGACGTCGCCGACGTGGTCGCCTGGCTGGCCGGAACGCCGGGCGTCAACGGCGTGTTCAACCTGGGTTCGGGCCGGGCGCGGTCGTTCCGCGAACTGGCCGAAGCCACCTTCGCCGCGGCGGGCCGCGCGCCGGAGATCGATTTCATCGAGATGCCGAAGGCGCTTCGCGGCCGCTACCAGTACTTCACCGAGGCGCGCATGGACCGCCTCAAGGCCGCCGGCTATCCGGGCGCGTTCACGCCGCTCGAGGCGGGGGTGAAGCACTACGTCGACAGCTACCTGGCGCTGGCGGACCGCAGATGAGCGAAGCCGCCGGTCCGGCGGGCGAAGTCCGGCGGCTGGCGACGCAGTGCTGCATCGCGGGGGGGCGGCCCGGCGGGCATGATGCTGGGCTACATCCTGGCCCGCGCCGGTGTGCGTGTGACGGCGCTGGAGAAGCACGCCGACTTCCCGCGCGACTTCCGCGGCGACACCGCCGCATCCCGGCGCGCATCCTGGGCCTGGGATTTGGCCTCGAACACGTGGCGACCGCCGACGTACACTGGCCGCCTGGACCCGGGCGGCGAGGAGCTGGATGGCGCAGGCGAGGACTTGGCGGATCTTGCTGGGCGGCGTTGCCGCGCTGCTGGTCGCGCTCGCCGTCGCCGCCCTGCTGATCTGGCGCGACGACATCCTGCAGGCGCTGCTCGATCCGAAGGTGCCGTATTCGGTCTACCGGCCGCCGCCGGCGCCGGACTACGCCAGGACCTCGGCCTGGATCCTCCCCAAGGCCGACCCGCCCGCCGCGCTCCCGCCGGCCGACGTCTTCTTCGTCCACCCGACCACCTTCGACGGCGGCAAGGACTGGAACGGCGCCATCGGCGACCGCAAGGCCAACGCCGAGCTGGTGCGGGTGATGCTGCCCAACTACGCCGCCCCGTTCGCCAGGGCCGGGCGGGTGATCGTGCCGCACTACCGCCAGGCCAGCCTCTACACGTCGCTGACGCTGTGGGTGGACGCCATCGAGGCGCGCCAGTTCGCCTACGGCGACGTCCGCGACGCCTTCCGCTGGTACCTGGATCACATGAGCGGCGGGCGGCCGTTCTTCATCGTCGGCGTGGAGCAGGGCGGGGGGCTGGCCGCCCGCCTGCTGCGCGACGAGATCGCCCCGGACCCGGCCCTGCGCGCGCGGCTGGTGGGGGCCTATCTGATCGACACCGTCGTGCCGGCCGACGAATACGGCCCGGGCTCTGCGATCCCGGCCTGCGACCGGCGGGACCAGGCCCACTGCGTGCTCGCCTGGATGTCGGTGCGCCGCGGCGACTTCACCCTGGCGCAGCGGATCCTCAGCCGCTCGGTGGTCTGGGACGCCAACGGCCGGCTCGACAACCTCGGCGACCGCCTGCCGCTGTGCGGCAACCCGCTTCTCGGCGCCACCACCGACGTCGAGGCGCCGGCGCGCCTGAACCTCGGCGCCGCCAACGCCACCGGCCTCGAGTGGGGCGCGCGGCCGGCGTGGCTGGTGCGCCAGGTCGGCGCGCAGTGCGAGCAGGGCCTCTTGCGGGTGACCGCGCCGAGCTCGGACTCCCTGAAGCCCTCAGGCGACTGGGCCGAACGGCATAAGGCCCCCGGATTCAACCTCTTCTGGGCCGATCTTCAGGCGGATTCCCTGGCCAGGCTGGCGGCGTTCCAGGCCGGGGAGCGCGCCGTCAGCCCGCCTCGTTGAGAGGCCCGCCGGCGCGCCAGTCGAACAGCTCCTGCAGAACCCGCACGGCCTGGCCGCGGGGACTGGCCAGCGCCGGGTCGCGCGACAGGATCAGGCGCGCGTCGTCGGCGGCCACGGCGATCAGGTCGCGGTGGGCGATGGGATCGGCGAAGCGGTAGGCCGGAAAGCCGCTCTGCTTCAGCCCCAGCGGATCGCCGCCGCCGCGCAGCTCCAGGTCCCGCTCGGCGATGACGAAGCCGTCGTCGGTGCGCCTGAGGATGTCGAGGCGGCGGCTGGCGATCTCGGAGAGCGGGGGATCGTACAGCAGCACGCAGCTGCTCTCGGCCGAGCCGCGGCCGACGCGGCCCCTGAGCTGGTGCAGCTGCGCCAGGCCGAAGCGCTCGGCCTGTTCGATGATCATGATCGAGGCGGCCGGCACGTCGACGCCGACCTCGACCACCGTGGTCGCCACCAGCACCGAAAGCCGGCCCTCGGCGAAGGCGGCCATCACCGCGTCCTTCTCCGCCGCCGCGAGCTTGCCGTGGACGAGGCCGACCTTGTCGCCGAACACCTTGCGCAGGGCCGCCGCGCGCGCCTCGGCGGCGGCCAGGTCGGTGGTTTCCGATTCCGACACCAGCGGGCAGATCCAGAACGCCTGGGCACCCTCGGCCACGCGCTGCTTGAGGCGTCCGACGACCTCGCCGATGCGCGGCATGGGCGCGGCGCGGGTGGCGACCGGCTGGCGGCCGGGCGGCTTCTCGTCAAGGCGCGAGACGTCGAGGTCGCCGAACACGGTCAGTTCCAGGGTACGCGGGATCGGCGTCGCCGACATGGCCAGCAGGTGCACCCCCTCGCCCTTGGCCTGCAGCCGGGCTCGCTCGCCGACGCCGAAGCGGTGCTGCTCGTCGATCACCGTCAGCGCCAGGGCGTGGAAGACGACGTCGTCCTGGAAGAGGGCGTGGGTGCCCACGGC
>DASZQQ010000535.1:0-10602 GCA_035549595.1 Caulobacteraceae bacterium | reverse complement strand
GTCGAGCACGCCGACGAAGGCGCCCTTTTCCGGCTCCCAGGCATAGGCCGGGCCGCCCGTCATCACCCGCTGCAGGTCGCCGGTCAGCGGCAGCACCGGGAAGAGGGCGTGGCGCTCGGTGACGTTGAAGTCATGGATCATGCTGGAATAGGGCGCCTCGAAGTCGTCGCGGCGCACGACGTTCCCGTTCGCGTCGGTGACCCCGTACGAGACCGTCTTCGTGAACGGCATCTCGCCGACCGAATAGCCGAACCAGACCATCTCGCCGGTCACGGGGTCGATCTTGGGGTGGGCGGTGGTGCGGCCGCGGTACTGGTCGACGTAGCCGCGCGCCTCGAGCGTCAGGGGATCGAGCTCGAACGGCTTGTGCCCCTCCTCGAGCGCCAGCAGCTTGCCGGCGTGCCAGACGATGTTGGTGTTGGCCAGGCCCGTGTCCACGCCCAGCACCGAGGGGTCGGTCTTCATCGGGTTGCCGAAGGTGCCGAACAGCGCCCGGCCGGCCTTGTGCTCGGCCTCGTACTTCGGCGTGCGGACGTAGCGGTTGCGGTAGCGGACCTTGCCGCCCTCGACGAAGAAGGCGTGGATCATGCCGTCGCCGCCGAACCAGTGGTAGTCGTCGATCGGCTCGAACTGCGGGTTCGGGCCGTTGCGGTAGAAGGCGCCCGCGAGGCCGGCCGGGATCTCGCCCGACACCTTCAGTTCGAAGTCGTCCTCGCTGCGCACGGGGGCGAAGTTGCCGGAGAGATAGGGGTTCCTCGGGGCTTGCGATCCGTCCATGGCGCGGTCTCCTTCGTCCAGCCTGCCGACAGGCTATGTCTTACGTTGTAAATTTATGACGTAAGCAATAAACTCCCGCAAGTGACTTTTTTGTGAGAGGCATTCTCAAGCGTGCCCAAGGCCCTATCGCCGGAGGATCTGGCGCAGTTTCGCGACCGCCTGTGCGACGCCGCCGAGACGCTGTTCGCCGAGCACGGCCCCGAGGCCGTGACCATGCGCCAGCTGGCCCTCGACCTCGGGGTCAGCCCCATGACCCCCTACCGCTACTTCAAGGACAAGGACGCGATCCTGGCCGCGGTGCGCGCCCGCGCCTTCAACCGTCACGCCGAGGCGCTGGAGAGCGCCTTCGCCGCCGCCGACCCGTCCGACCCGGTGGCCCCGGCCGCCGCCGTCGGCGAGGCCTACGTCCGCTTCGCCTTCCAGCACCCCCAGGCCTACAAGCTGATGTTCGACGTGCGCCAGCCGAACGAGGGCGACTATCCGGAGCTGATCGAGGCGGCCGAGCGCTCGCGGGCGACCATGACCGCGCACCTGCAGGCCCTGATCGACGCCGGCCGGCTCAAGGGGGACCGCGACCTGATCGGACACGTCTACTGGGCGGCGATCCACGGCCCGATCATGCTGCACTACTCGGGGATGCTGCACGGCTTCTCGGCCACGCAGCTGATCGGGGAACTGATGGGCATCCTGAACCGGCACTTCTTCGGCGAGGCTTGACCGCCGCCGCGTCAGCGGACCAGCGTGCGCGGCTTCCGATGGGACGAGGAGACGCGCGATGGCCGACGTGAGGCCGTTCAAGGTGGAGTGGCACGCCGCCGCGGTCGGCGACGTGCTGGAGAAGGTGCGAAGCTATCCCTGGCCGCCGGCCCCCGAGGTTCCGGACGGCTGGGCCTACGGCTGCGACGGCCACTTCCTGAAGCACATCTGCGACTACTGGCTGGACGGCTACGACTGGCGCGCCGCCGAGGCGGAGCTGAACCGCTACCCGCAGTTCACAGCGAAGGTCGAGGACTTCGACCTGCACTTCGTGCACGTGGTCGGCGAGGCGGGCGGCAAGCGGCCGCTGCTGCTCAGCCACGGCTGGCCGGGCAGCCACTACGAGTTCTGGGGCGCCATCGACAAGCTGGCCTGGCCCTCGAAGCACGGCGGCAAGGCCGAGGACGCCTTCGACCTCGTCATCCCGTCCCTCCCCGGCTTCGGCTTCTCGTCCAAGCCGAAGCGCCCGTTCGGCCAGCGCGCCACGGCCCGGCTCTTCAACACCCTGATGACGCAGGTTCTGGGCTACGACCGCTACCTGGCCCAGGGCGGCGACTGGGGGGCGCTCGTCACCTCCTGCCTCGGCTTCGACCACGCCGCCCACGTCAAGGCGATCCACCTCAACATGATCGGCTTCCGGCCGCCCGGCGGGCCGACCAGCGAGGCGGAGGTCGCCTGGCTCACGCGCCAGAACGCGATGATGGACATGCTGGGCGCCTATTTCCGCCTGCAGGCGTCCAAGCCGCAGTCGCTGGCCTGGCTCGGCGCCGGCAACCCGGTCGGCCAGGCGGCCTGGATCATCGAGCGCTTCTACGACTGGTGCGACCGGCGCGAGGCGAAGTTCGAGGACGTCTTCACCCGCGACCAGCTGCTGACCAACGTCATGATCTATGTGATGACCGGCAGCTTCACGACCGGCGCCTGGTACTACCGCGCCCTGCTCGAGGAGGGCGGCGTCGTGCTGAAGGAGGGCGAGCGCTGCGAGGTTCCGACCGCCTTCGCCAACTTCCCCGGCGAGGCGCTCTACACCGCCCCGCCCCGCTCGTGGGCCGAGCGCGCCTACAACATCGTCCGCTGGACCGAGCAGAAGGACGGCGGCCACTTCGCCGCCATGGAGCAGCCCGACCTGTTCGTGAAGGACGTCCGCGCCTGGGCCGCGGCGTACTGAAGGAGAGAGACCCATGACCACCCGCACCGGCGGCTGCTTCTGCGGCGCCATCCGCTACGAGGTCGAAGGCGATCCGATGATGCAGATCGCCTGCCATTGCCGCGCCTGCCAGTACGCGGCCGGCGGCTCGCCGACGCTGGCCATGCTGTTCCCGCGCTCGAACCTCAAGGTCCTGAAGGGCCAGCCGCGCACCTGGTGGGCCGAGACCGACACCGGCAACAAGGTCGGCCGAAGCTTCTGCGAGGCGTGCGGCACGCACGTCTTCTCCGAGCCCACCGTCAGCGAACTGGCGGTGATCAAGGTCGGCAGCCTGGACGATCCCTCGGACTTCAAGCCGCAGCTGGACATCTGGATGAAGACCGCCCAGCCCTGGCACCTGCCGCACGAGGGCGCGATGCAGTTCGAGGGCAACCCCGGGTAGCGCGGGACGCAGGCCTTGCCGTAAAGGGGCCGCATGGCCCGTTACGACTTCGCCTCCGACAACACCGCCCCGGCCATGCCCGAGGTGATGGACGCCCTTGGCGCCGCCAACGCCGGCTTCGCGGCCGGCTACGGCTCCGACCACGTCAGCCGCGCCGCGGCCGAGGCGATCCGCGCCTTCCTGGACGCCGACGCGCCGGTGCGCTTCGCCGCCTCGGGCACGGCGGCCAACGCCCTGACGCTGGCGGCGCTCGCCGCGCCGCACGAGGCGGTGATCTGCCACGAGCATTCGCACATCGCCACCGACGAGACCGGCGCGCCCGGCTTCTTCGGCTCGGGCCTCGGCCTCGTCACCCTGCCCGGCGCCTCGGGCCGCATGACCCCCGAGGGCGTCGCCGAGGCGCTCGCCCGCCCCGACGAGCCGCACTGGCAGTCGGCCGCGGCGATCTCGGTGACCAACGCCACGGAATACGGCGCGGTCTATTCGGAAGCCGACCTCGCGGCCCTGGTCGCCCCGGCCAAGGCCAAGGGGCTGATGGCCCACCTCGACGGCGCGCGCCTCGCCAACGCCATCGCCGCCGGCTTCGACGCCAAGGCCCTGACGCAGCTCGGCTTCGACGTCGCCATCCTCGGCGGGACCAAGGCCGGCTCGACGCCGACCGAGGCCATCGTGCTCCTGAACCGCGACCTCGGCCGCCGCTTCGGCGCGCGGCTGAAGCATGCCGGCCAGCTGGTCTCCAAGGCCCGGTTCCTGGCCGCGCCGTGGCTGGGCCTGCTGGGCGAGGGGACGCCCTGGACGGCCCGCGCCGCCCACGCCAACGCCATGGCCCGTCGCCTGGCCGCCCTGTCGCCGTTCCGCGTCGTCCACCCGGTCGAGGCCAACGCCGTGTTCGTCGAGATGGACGAGCCGACCTTGAAGCGCCTGCACGCCTCCGGCTGGTTCGTCTACCGCTTCATCGACGGCTCGGTGCGCTTCATGTGCTCGTGGGCCACCACGCCGGAAGCCGTGGACGAACTGGGCGAGGCGCTGAAGGCGATCGCCTGAGGCGTTTCACCGCCAGGCGTGATAGTCTGCGTTCATGGCGGACCAACGCATCGAACGGGATCCCTCGATCATGATGGGCAAGCCCGTCATCCGCGGAACGCGGATAACGGTCGAGCACATCCTTCGGGAATGCGCCGCCGGCGCGTCGGCGCAGGAGGTCGTCGCGGGACACCCGCGGCTTACCGAGGACGATGTTCGCGCCGCGCTCGCCTACGCCGCGGACTATCTGTCTCGCGAGGGCCTGTTCGCGGCCGAATGAGACTGCTGGCAGACGAGTGCTGTCACGCTCGGCTTGTGGTGCTGCTACGCGAAGCCGGCCACGATGTGCGCTACGCGGCGGAGAGCGATCAACGCGCGACGGATCGGGCCTTGGCGGAGCTCGCCGCGACCGAGGATCGGATCGTGGTGACCGCCGACTACGACTTCGGAGAGCTGGCTGTTCGCCACCTGACACCAGTCCCTGGCATCGTGATCTTCGCACCGACCCGGGCTAACTGGGAGACGGCGGGCCCCAGAGCCGTCCGGATCATCGGTGAGTTGGGCGAGTCGCTACGCGGATCGCTGACCATCATCGAAGAACGCCGGGTCCGGACCCGGCCACTTGTGGACAACGGGTAGGAGTGATCCTCGACATTCGTTCGGCCAGTCGCCTAAATCGCCGGCCGATGCGGAGGCTCGGTCCGACATGCGCGTGATCATCGCCGGGGCGGGTCTTGGCGGCCTGACGCTGGCCCTCAGCCTGCACGCCGCCGGGATCACCGACGTCGAGGTGTTCGAGCAGGCCGAGGAACTGCGGCCGGTCGGCGTGGGCATCAACCTCCTGCCCCACGCCATGCGCGAGCTGACCGAGCTCGGGCTGGGCGAGCGGGTGGCCAGGCTCGGGATCGAGACCGAGGCCCTGGTCTACGCCAACCGCTTCGGCCAGGAGATCTGGCGCGAGCCGCGCGGACGGTTCGCCGGCTACCGCTGGCCGCAGATCTCGATCCACCGCGGCAAGCTGCAGATGCTGCTGCTGGAGGCCTGCCGCGAGCGCCTGGGCCCCGAGCGCATCCATCTCGGCCGGCGGGCGGAGCGGGTCGACACCGGCCCCTCGGGCGCGAGCCTGTGGCTGGGCGCCGGGACCGGCGCGACGGGCGGGCGCGCCGACGGCGACGTGGTGGTGGCGGCGGACGGCATCCACTCGGCGATCCGGGCGCAGTTCCACCCCGACGAGGGGCCGCCGGTCTGGAACGGCCGCGTGCTCTGGCGCGGCGTCACCGAGGGCCGGCCTTTCCTGGGCGGGGCGACCATGGTGATGGCCGGCCACCAGGACCAGAAGTTCGTCTGCTACCCGATCGACCCGGACGTCGCCTCGCGCGGCTGGTCGCTGATCAACTGGATCGCCGAGCTGCGCATCGAGGGCGAGACCTCCTGGCGGCGCGAGGACTGGAACCGGCCGGGGCGGCTTGCCGACTTCCTGCCGAAGTTCCGGGACTGGCACTTCGGCTGGCTGGACGTGCCCGCGGTGATCGAGGCGCGCGAGCGGGTGTTCGAATACCCGCTGGTCGACCGCGACCCCCTGGAGCGCTGGACTTTCGGGCGCACGACCCTGCTGGGCGACGCGGCCCATCCGATGTACCCGATCGGCTCCAACGGCGCCTCGCAGGCCGTCCTCGACGCCCGCACCCTGGCGTTCGAGCTGGCCACGGCGGCCACGATCGACGCCGCCCTGGAGGCCTACGAGGCCGCGCGCCGGCCGGCGACGACGAAGCTGGTGCTGCTGAACCGCCAGAACGGCCCCGAGCAGGTGATGCAGCTGGCCCACGAGCGCGCGCCGGCCGGCTTTTCCGACGTCGCCGAGGTGCTGTCGCGCGAGGAACTGGAGGCCACCGCCGGCGCCTACAAGGCCGCCGCCGGCTTCGACCGCGACGCCCTGAACGGGCGGCCGTCCCTGACCCCGCCGGCCAAGGCCTCGGCATGAGCCTGAAGTCCCGGCCGTTCCTCGTCATCCACGCCGACGTCGCCGCGCCGCTGACGTACGGCGACGCCGGCGCCGGCGCGCGCCGCTGCATCCCGATCACCGGCGGCCGCTTCGAGGGCGAGCTTTCCGGCGAGGTGCTGCCGGGGGCCGACTGGCAATCCGTGCTGCCGGACGGGACGATCGAGCTTTCGGCCCACTATGGCCTGAGGACCACCGACGGCGTTCTGATCGAGGTCACCTCCGTCGGCCTGCGCGCCGCGCCGCCGCAGATCCTGGCGCGCCTCGCCGCCGGCGAGGCCCTCGACCGCGACCTCTACTACTTCCGCACCGCCATGCGCTTCTCGACCGGCGCCCCCAAGCTCGCCCGCCTCAACACCCTCCTCGCCGTCAGCATCGGCGAACGCGGCCCGACCGGCGTGCGGCTGGAGGTGTTCGAGATCCTGTGATCTGCCGGCGAAGCCGGGACCACGTCGAGGCTCCTTCCACCACAGAGGACACAGAGGGCCACAGAGGAACACAGAGAGGGCGCCAAGGCCGGGGTCGAGCCCCTCTGTGCCCCTCTGTGTCCTCTGTGACCCTCTGTGGTGAAATGGGGCGCTTCGCGCTGTCGCCGCGCCGGCCGGCCTCAAGTCGCCGGCGGGTAGGCCTCGAGGTCGATGGTGCGCAGGACGGTCATGTGCAGCACGCAGGAAGCGGCGTTGATGCGGCTCAGGGAGCCCCAGTCCTCGTCCTCGTAGGAGGCGCATTCGGCGTCGCGGAAGGCGATCCAGGCGCGCTGGGCGGCCTGCAGCTTGGCCTTCTGGCCTGGCGTCAGGTCCTTCATCGCCTTGCGGTAGGCCGCGTTCAGAGCCGCGTCCTGGAGCTTCAGCTCGGCGTCCGTGCAGCCGATCATGCCGGCGGTGGACTGGCCATCGGGGCTGTCGAGACACTTCTGGTAGGCCGGCGTGTAGCGGGCCTCGGCCGGGTCCTTCGGCGCCTCGGCGGCGAGGGTCGGCAGCGCGGCGGCGAGCGCCAGGCCGGCGAGCCAGGCCGCGCGCATCAGCTGCGGCCGATGGCGTAGAAGCGCTCGGCCCGCTGCTCGCGCAGCTGGTCGGGGCTGAGCTTCAGGAGGTCCTTCAGGTTCCGCTCGACCGCGTCGCCGACGCGGCTGATCGCCAGCGCCGGGTCGGAATGGGCGCCGCCCACCGGCTCCTCGATGATCTCGTCGACGATCTTCCACTCGATCAGGTCCTGGGCGGTGATCTTCATCGCCTTGGCCGCGCCTTCGGCCAGGGACGAATCGCGCAGCAGGATCGAGGCGCAGCCCTCGGGCGTGATCACGGCGTAGATCGAGTGCTCCAGGATCAGCACCTTGTTGGCCGCGGCGATGCCGATCGCCCCGCCGCTCATGCCCTCGCCGGTGATGGTGGCGATCATCGGCACGCCCAGCGTCAGGCAGCGCTCGGTGCCGCGGGCGATCGCCTCGGCGACCCCGCGCTCCTCCGAGTCGATGCCCGGATAGGCGCCGCCGGTGTCGACGAACGACAGGACCGGCAGGTTGAACTGCTCGGCCAGGTCCATCAGGCGCACGGCCTTGCGGTAGCCCTCTGGGCGCGCCGAGCCGAAGCCGTGCTTGATGCGGGTGGCGATGTCGTGGCCGCGCTCCTGGCCGATCACGACCACCGGGTGGCCGCGGAACCGGCCGAGCCCGCCCATCATCGCCTGGTCGTCGGCGAACTTGCGGTCGCCCTTGAGCTCGACGAAGTCCTCGATCAGCCCGGCCATGTAGTCGACGAAGTGCGGCCGCTGCGGATGGCGGGCGATCTGGGTCTTCTGCCAGGCGTCCAAGTTCTCGTACGCCTCGCGGCGCAGGTCCCCCACGCGATCGCGCAGGGCGGCGATCTCGGCGTCGAAGGCGCCGTCGGCGGCGCTCTCGGAGAGTCGGTGAAGCTCTTCGATCTTGGCTTCCAGCTCGGCGATCGGGCGCTCGAATTCGAGGTAATGCGCGGCCATCAGTCCTTTAAACGCAGCCGTCCATGAAAGCGGCGCAAACTAGGGGTGAAGGGGGGCCGGAGCAAGTGAGGCTCGCGGATCGCGGGGCGCGGCCCTAAGTCTTGCGCCGGACCGGCGCCGAAATCGCCGAGGGAGAGCCCGCCCGCGATGGCTGAACCCGACCCCCGCGCGGCGGACCTCGCCAGGATGCGCCTGATCGCCACCGGCCTCCTGGTGCTGATGGCGGCGGCGTTCGTGGCCACCAGCCTGCTCGCCGGCCGCTGGCCGTGGCTCGGGTACCTGCGCGCCTTCGCCGAGGCCGCCACCGTGGGCGCCTGCGCCGACTGGTTCGCGGTCACCGCCCTCTTCCGCCATCCGCTCGGCCTGCCGATTCCGCACACGGCGATCATCCCGCGCAACAAGGACCGCATCGGCGCGGGGCTGGGCCGGTTCATCGCCGACAACTTCCTGACCGCGCGGGTGCTGGAGAGCCAGGTCCGCCGACTCGACGCCGCCGAGTGGGGCGCGACCTGGCTGCGCGCCGAGGGCCGGGCGCACTCGCTGGCGCGCCGCATCGCCCCGCTCGTGCCGGAACTGCTGAGGGCCATCCCCAGGGAAGCGCGCGAGGAGCTGCTCGGCTCCCTCGCCGCCGCCGCCGTCCGCGCCGTGCCGGCGGGCCCCGCCGCCGCGCGCCTGATCGGCCTCGCCTGGAGCGACGGGCGCGCCCAGCCGCTGCTGGACGGCCTCGTCGAGCGCGTCGGCGCCTACCTGGCCGGGCACGAGGACTTCATCCGCGAGAAGGTCTCCGAGCAGTCGTTCAAGTGGCTGCCGAAGTGGATCGACCGCATCATCGCCGGGCGCGTCACCACGGGCCTGATCAACGTCGTCGAGGAGATGCGCGCGCCGGAGCACCCCTGGCGGGTGGAGCTGGCGGCCGCCGTGGAGAGCTTCATCCGGCGGCTGCAGACCGATCCGCAGCTGCAGGCCCAGGCGGACGAGATCAAGCTTCGGCTTCTCACCCACCCGGCCCTGGCCGAACAGCTGAACGAGACCTGGGCCGGCGTCGAGGCGCGCATGACCGCCGATCCGGAGGGGGCCAGCGCCGCCATCGCCGAGCGCCTCGAGGGCTGGCTGGTCGCGCTCGGTGACTGGCTCGACCGCGACGCGGCCCTGCGCGCGCGGCTGAACGACGGCGCCCGCATCGTCGCCCTGCGCATGATCGCCCCGCGCCGCGCCGCCATCGGCGAGGCCGTGGCCGGCGTCGTCGCCGGCTGGGACGCCCGCGACGCGGTGGAGAAGCTGGAGCTCTCCGTCGGCCGCGACCTGCAGTTCATCCGCGTCAACGGCACGATCGTCGGGGGGCTGGTGGGGCTGGCGCTGTACTCGGCCTCAAAGGCGCTAGGTTGGGGATCCTGAACCCCAAACTCCCGCTCTCCCTCGCGAAAGCGAGGGCCCAGGCTTTTTTCTGCCAGGCGAGCGCTCTCCGATAAACCCCCGGGGCCCTCGCTTTCGCGAGGGAGAGCGGAAGGGAGGGTGGCTATTGCCGCTACTTCTTCGCCAGCGGGTGCTTCGTCTCGACCACCTCGCGCAGGCGGTCCTCGGCGACGTGGGTGTAGATCTGGGTGGTGGCGATGTCGGCGTGGCCGAGCAGGGTCTGGACCACGCGCAGGTCGGCGCCGCCTTCGAGCAGGTGGGTGGCGAAGGCGTGGCGCAGCACGTGCGGGCTGACCTTGGCCGGGTCGACCCCGGCGTCGGCGGCGGCCTCGTCGAGCAGCTGGGCGAAGCGCCGCGCCGTCAGCCGCCCGCCCTGGCCGCGCGACGGGAACAGCCAGGGGCTCTCCTTCAGCCCCTTGGCGGAGAACGCGGGCCGCACCGGCAGATAGGCTTTCACCGCCGTGCGCGCGGCGTCGTTCAGCGGCGCGAGGCGTTCCTTGCCGCCCTTGCCCTTGACGATCAGATAGGCCGGGTCGCGGGCGAGCGCCGCCAGCGGCAGGGCCAGGAGCTCGGAGATGCGCAGTCCCGAGGCGTAGATCAGCTCGACCATGCAGGCGAGCCTGAGGCCCTGGGCGCCATCCTTCGCCCCGGCGCGACGGGTCGTCCAGGCGCCAGCCTGCGCCGAGCACGAAGCGGTAGAACTGGCGCACCGCCGCGCGCCGGCGCGCGGCGGTGGCCGGCGAGAGGCCACGAGCGCCGAGGTCGGCGAAATAGGCCTCGATCGCTTCGGCGCTCGCCGTGGAGAGATCGTCCCCGCGTCCGGCCAGGAAGCCGGCGGCGTCGGCCAGGTCCTTGCCGTAGGCGGTCAGGGTGTTGCGGGCCGAGGCGCGCTCGGCGGCCATCATCTCCAGGAACGCCTCGGTCCAGGCCGCGCCGCTCAACGGAGCCCCGCCAGCCCTTCCAGGGCGAGGTTGCGCGCGTCCGCCTCGGGCCCGGCGCGGCGCAGGGCCGAGACGATCGCCGCCCGGTCGGCCGGGGCCGGGCCCGCGGGGCCGGCGTCGAGGCCGATCG
>DASZQQ010000534.1:0-1774 GCA_035549595.1 Caulobacteraceae bacterium | reverse complement strand
GACCGCTCCGACGCGCGGCTCAGGCGCGTGCGTGACGGCCTCGCGCGCACAGGCCTCACCGCCGAGGTGGTCGCCGCGGACGCCGCGACGTGGCCCGACCCGCGCCAATTCGACGCCGTGCTGCTGGATGCGCCGTGCTCGGCCACCGGCACCTTCCGCCGCCAGCCGGACGTGCTCTGGAACGCCAGGCCGGGCGACATCCCCAGGCTCGTGGCCAGCCAGACGGCGCTGCTGGACGCCGCGGCCGCGCACACCGCGCCCCGCGGGCGGCTGGTCTACAGCGTCTGTTCGCTGGAGCCCGAGGAGGGCGAGGCGCAGGCGCGGGCGTTTCTCGAGCGCCACCCGGACTTCGCCCCGGACCCGATCGCCGTCGGCGAGGGCGGCTCGCCGGCCGAGAGCCGCACGCCCGAGGGGGGGCTGCGCATCCTGCCGTCGCACCACGCCGGCCCCGCGTCCATCGGTCTCGACGGCTTCTTCATCGCCCGCTTCCGCCGCGCCGGCCAATCAGGCTAAGCCTTACCTCATGCAGCCGATCATCGCCCCCTCCATCCTCGCCGCCGACTTCGCGCGCCTGGGCGAGGAGGCCGCCGCGGTCGAGGCCGCCGGCGCCGACTGGCTGCACGTGGACGTCATGGACGGCCACTTCGTGCCCAACATCACCATCGGGCCGGATGTGGTGAAGGCCCTGCGGCCGCACGTGAAGATCCCCTTCGATGTGCACCTGATGATCGCGCCGGTGGACCCGTTCCTGGAGGCGTTCCGCGCCGCCGGCGCCGACCTGATCAGCGTCCATCCCGAGGCTGGCCCGCACCTGAACCGGACGCTGAAGCGCATCCGCGAGCTCGGAGCCAAGGCCGGGGTGGTGTTCAACCCGTCCACGTCGCCGTCGGTGATCGAATACATGATGGACGAGGTCGACCTGATCCTGGTCATGTCGATCAATCCCGGCTTCGGCGGCCAGAGCTTCATGCGCTCGCAGCTGGCCAAGATCCGCGCGCTGCGGGCGATGATCGAGCAGACCGGCCGCGACATCCCCCTGGAGGTCGACGGCGGGGTCAATCCGGAGACGGCGAAGTTGTGCGTCGACGCCGGCGCCACGGCGCTGGTCGCCGGCACCGCCGTGTTCAAGGGCGGCCCGGCCGCCTATGCCGACAACATCCGCGCCCTGAAGGGCGGCTGAGGAGGCTCGCCGGCGATGGAACGGACCCCGCCCGTTTCCGCCGCGACCCGCCTTCGCGCCGTCGCCACGGCGCCCTTTCGCCGCATGCGCGCCGAGTGGTTCGGCACGCCGTTCCACGGCCTGGCCCTGGCCGCCGGCCGGCCGCGCGGGGCGGGGGCCAAGGTGCGCTCCCTGCGCCCGGCCGACGCCGAGGCCGGGAGGCGGATCCTCGACGGGAGCTACGTCTTCTGGGGCGAGACCCTGGACGTCGGCCCCGGCGGCGATCCCTGGAACCGGCCGAGCCCCAGCCGCCGCTTCGCCGAGGCCCTGCACCGCAGCGAGTGGATCGGCGACGTCCTCGCTCTCGGCCCGCCCGGCGAGACCGAGGCCCTGCGCCTGACGCTGGCCTGGCGGCGCCAGTTCCGCCGCTGGACGCCGTTCTCCTGGGACGAGCGGGTGCTGACCCGCCGCGTCGTCTCCCTGGCCACCGCCCTCGGCCCGATGCTGGGCGTGGCCTCGGACGCGGAAGCCGCGGCCCTGCTGACCGACCTGTCGCGCCAGGCCCGCCAGCTGATGGCGCTTGGCGGACGCGCGCACGCCGCCGAGCGCGCGGCG
>DASZQQ010000533.1:0-4770 GCA_035549595.1 Caulobacteraceae bacterium | reverse complement strand
GAGGATCCGCCGGCCGAGCCCCCGGCGCACGAAATCCGGGTGGGTGTACATGGCCCGCACGCGCGCCGCGTCGACGGCGGGATCGAGCAGCGCCGCGTCGCGGCCGGGGGAGTGGTCGCCGCCATAGCCCGTGGCGCGACGGCTCCAGCCGCCGGCGGCCGCGATCCGCTCGCCGTCTTCGATCAGGAAATAAGTCCCGTCGGCGATCAGCTGGCTGTCGAGGCCCATGATCGCGCGGCTGGCGGCGACCTGGGCCGGGGTCAGGAAGGCCGGCAGCAGGGCGGCGATCGCGGCCTCGGCCAGGGCGGCGATGGCCGGCGCGTCCGCGGGACGGGCAGGGCGGTGCGGCAACGTGCTCACGCGGAGGGCCCGGCGTGGCCGGCGGGGTCCGGCAGCGGGCGGCGCAGGCGGCTCGACATGGTTCTCCTGAGTAACGGCCCTCGTTTGTGGAGGCCAGGGGCGCCATAGACGTCCCTTGCGGCGCCTCGTCCGGGCGCTCTAAGGGTGAGCCGCAACAAGGGCGCGCCGAAGCGTCCGACGAGGGACCCCAGGCATGCACACCGCGCTTCTGCTGGAGATGGCCGCCGAGGCGTTCGGCGACCGCACCGCCGTCGGATCGCACGCCGATGGCGTCACCTATGCCGAGCTGGCCGCCCGGGCCCGCGGCGGCGGCGTTTGGCTGGACGGCATGGACGCCTTCACCGTGGTATGGCTGGGCCTGAACGGCCCCACCCTGCCGGCGGCCCTGTTCGCCAGCGCCGAGATCGCCAGGCCCTTCGCGCCGCTGAACTACCGCCTGTCCGATCCCGAGCTGCGCCGGCTGATGGCGCGCACGGCGCCGTCGGTGGCCATCGTCGACGACGACATGATGGCGCGGGTCGAGGGCGTCGAGGGCGTGATCCTGATCCCGCGCAGCCGCTTCGAGGCGGCGTGCCTCGACCCGCAGTACCGCGACGCCGAGCGCCCGGCGGCCGACCACGACATCGCCGTGCTCCTGTTCACCAGCGGCACCACGGGCGAGCCCAAGGCCGCCGTGCTGCGCCACCGGCACCTGGCCAGCTACGTGATCTCGACGGTCGAGTTCATGCACGCCGACGAGGACGAGGCCGCGCTCGTCAGCGTGCCGCCCTACCACATCGCCGGCATCTCCGCGGCCCTGACCTCGGTGTTCGCCGGCCGGCGCACCTTCTACCTGACGGCGTTCACGCCCGAGGCCTGGGTCGAGGCGGCGGCGGCCGAGAAGATCACCCACGCCATGGTGGTGCCGACCATGCTGGGGCGCATCCTCGCGGTGCTGGAGGCGAAGGGAGAGCGGCTGCCGCACCTCAGGGCGCTGTCCTACGGCGGCGGGCGCATGCCCCAGGCCGTGATCGAGAAGGCCATGGCGCTGATGCCGCACGTGGACTTCGTCAACGCCTATGGCCTCACCGAGACCAGCTCGACGATCTCGGTGCTGACCGCCGACGACCACCGCGAGGCGATGGCCTCGGCCGACCCGAAGGTGCGCCGCCGCCTGGGCTCGGTCGGCAGGCCCCTGCCGACGCTGGAGCTCGAGATCCGCGGTCCCGAGGGCGAGGTGCTCGGCCCCGGCCAGTCGGGCGAGGTCTATGTGCGCGGCGAGCAGGTGGCGGGCGAATACCTGCACCGCAAGGTGATCGCCGACGACGGCTGGTTCGCCACCAACGACTCCGGCTGGATGGACGAGGACGGCTACCTGTTCGTCGAGGGGCGATTGGACGACGTCATCGTCCGCGGCGGCGAGAACATCAGCCCCGGCGAGATCGAGGACGTGCTGCGCCAGCATCCGAACGTGGCCGACGTCGCCGTGCTCGGCGTGCACGACGACCAGTGGGGCGAGAAGGTCGCCGCCGTCATCGTGCCCAGGGGCGAGACCCCGACGATCGAGGCGCTGAGCGACCTGGTGAAGTCCAAGCTGCGCTCGACCAAGACGCCCGAGGCCTGGGAGTTCCGCGCCGAGCTGCCCTACAACGAGACCGGCAAGCTCCTGCGCCGGGTCCTGCGCCTGGAACTCTCGAAGCCGGCCGCCGCGAAGTGACCTTCGGGGACATGATCCCGCAGGGTTCGTGTCCCCTTTTCACGCGCGCAATCGGAAGGCGGGGACACGAACGCTGCGCGATCATGTCCCCGGACGCTGGCGTCCGCTTCAGCCGCCGGTGAGGGCGGCGATCTCGCCTTCGGAGCAGCCGACTTCCTTGAGGATCTGCAGCGTGTGCTGGCCGATGTCGGGGGCCATGCGCGGGGCCTGCTTGGGCTCGTCGGAGAGCTGGAACGGGCTGTCGACGGTGCGCAGGCCAAGGCCGTCGGTGATCTCGGGGAAGAGGCCGTTGGCCTCGATCTGCTCGTCGTAGAGGTGGTCCTCGATCTGGCCGACGATGCCGAAGGTGACCCCGCCGGCCATCAGCACCTGGCGCCAGTGCTCGAACGGCTCCTGGGCGAAGATCTCGTCCAGCCAGCCGACCAGGATGCCGGAGTTGGCCATGCGGTCGAGCGGGGTGGCGAACAGCGGGTCCTCCAGCCACTCCGGGTGGCCCAGCGCCTTGGCCAGCAGCGGCCAGTCGCGGGCCGGATTGGTGCTGGTGAGGATGAAGCGGCGGTCGTCGAGCGTGCGGTACATCTCGACCAGCGCCCCGCGCTGGCCGCGCGGCGGGCGGCCCATCAGCTCGTAGCCGCAGAGCGCGGCCTGGACCTGGCAGGCGTTGGACCACAGGCCGTTGGCCATCAGCGAGGTGGTGACCTCGGCCCCCTCCCCGGTCATCTGCCGGCGGTAGAGGGCGGTGACGATGGCGCCGTACATGGCCATGGCGGTCGGGTGGTCGCCCATGCCGGGCATGGAGAGCGCCGGCTCGGTGTCCGGCGTGGCGCGCACCATGTCCATCAGGCCCGAGCGGGCCCACCAGGCGGTGGTGTCGAAGCCGGTGCGGTCGCGCTCCGGCCCGTGCTCGCCGTAGGGCGTCAGCGAGGCGTAGATCAGGCGCGGGTTCAGCGGCCGCACGTCCTCGGCCCTCAGCCGCAGGCGCTCGCGCACCGGGAACGGGAAGTTGGTGATGAAGACGTCGGCCTTGCGGATCAGGACCTCGAGCACCGCCCGCGCGCCCGGCTCCTTCAGGTCGAGGGCCAGGCTCTCCTTGTTGCGGGAGTCCACGGCCCAGAAGTAGTCGACGCCCTCGGCCCCGCGCAGGCGGAAGAGGTTGCGGTAGGAATCGCCGATGCCCGGCGGCTCGATCTTGATCACCCGCGCGCCGAAGTCCGACATCACCGTGGCCGCCGCCGGCCCGGCGATGAAGCTGGCGCAGTCGAGCACGAGCAGGTCGCTGAACAGGCCCTTGGACATCGTCACCTCCCGTCGCGCCGGCTCCCCGGCGTCGTTCACTCAACGTCCTAGAGCGCCTCCCGCCAAAGTGTGAAGCGGTTTGGCGATCAGGAGGCGCTCAAAAGCAAAGAATCGAGGCTTCGCCCGGTCCAGCAAGGCCGCGGACGAGAAATCGGACCGGATCAGGGTGAGCGGTGGATGATGCGCCCGCCGACCAGGGTCGCGGCGACCATGGGCGCGTCCGCGGCGGCCAGCGCCGGCGCCAGGGGCGAGGCCAGCAGGCAGAGGTCGGCCGGCTCGCCGACGCTGAGCGGGCCGGGGATGGTGCCAGGCCCCGTCGCGGGGGCCTGGAACAGGGAGAGCGCCAGGGCCGGGTCGACGCGCTCGGCCGCGCCGATCGGCCGGCCGGTCCGGGTCGTGCGGCGGACGGCGGCGCGCATCGCCGTCCAGGGGTCGGCGGGACCGTAGGGGGCGTCGGAGCTGAACGCGACGGGCACGCCCGCCGCCAGCAACGATCCGCAGCGGTAGAGATCGCCGACGTCGGCCGCCTCGACCTCGGCCAGGTAGCGGTCGCCGCGCTCGAGCACGAAGCCCGGCTGGGTCACGACCACGAGGCCGAGAGCCTTCAACTCGGCGATGGCCTCCGGCGCGATGACGCCGCCGTGCTCGATGCGGTCGCCGGCCCGCGCGCCCGCGTCCTGGAACGCCGCCAGGGTGACGGCGAGCTCGGCCGCGGTCACGCAGTGCACGGCGACGGGCCGGCCCTCGCGCCGGGCGAAGGCGATGCGGGCGGCGAAGTCTTCGAGGGGCGGCAGGTCGCGGTCGTCGAGCAGCACCTTCACCGGACCGACCGCGAAGGCGCCGTCGTCGGGCGCGGCGAGGGGTCCGGCGCTCATCAGCATCAGGCGCTGGGGAAGCTCGCCCGCCCGGTGCGCCCGGGCGAGTTCGGCTGCCGCCGCCGCGTCGGTCGAGGCGCTGGCGTCGGTGAGGCTGGTGATCCCGAACGCGGCGAGCGTCGCGCCGAGGGGCCCGAGCGCCGGCGCCTCGCGGCCGATGCGCGCCTGCAGCCAGGCGTCGCCGCGGAAGATCCAGCCCGTGGGGCCGCCGTCCGGCCCCCGCTCGACCGCGTCCGGCCAGTCGCCCTCCCCCAGGGCGGCGAAGCCGGCGCTGTTCAGCACCCAGGCCGCGCCGGTCTGGTGCTGGACGCGGACCGGGCGGTCCTGGGCGATGGCGTCGAGCGCCAGGCGCGAGAGCGGGCCGCACGACCGCTCGTGGTAGCCGGTGACGCGCAGCCACCGGCCGGGGGCGAGGCTGGCGGCGCGCTCGCGCAGGCGACGGGCGAAGTCGTCCGGCCCGGCGGCTTCGGTCACGTCCAGCGACTGGGCCTGGGCGGCGGTCGCCAGCAGATGGATGTGGTGGTCGACGAGGCCGCGGATCAG
>DASZQQ010000532.1:0-3051 GCA_035549595.1 Caulobacteraceae bacterium | reverse complement strand
GGTTCGCGCCTCGGATGACTGTCAGAGGCGCGATTCATGTTTGGAACCATCTATTCACAACTTGGAACTGCGCTCCTGGTTGCGACGTTCGCCTTTTCGTTGTGGAAAGGCGACAGCGCGGAGCGGATCGGCGGCTCGCTGAACCTGGCGGCGGGCCTTTTCGCCATGTTCCTGCATCCGATGCTGGACCAGGACGTCCAGCCCGTGGCCCTGCTGGTGGTCGACGCCTCGCTGGCGGCCGGATTCCTGTTCCTGGCCATCCGCTTCGCCAGCCTCTGGCTCGGGGCGGCCATGCTGATGCAGGCGGTGCAGTTCTGCCTGCACGCCTATTACCTGGTCGCCGAACTGCCGCACGACTGGAACTACGCGCGGATCAACAACATCGACACGACGGGCATCAATCTCGTCATCATCGCCGGCACGGTGATCTCCTGGCGCCGCCGGCGCAAACTCGAGCGTGAGGCGGCCGAGAAGGCCGCCGAGAAGGCCCAGCAAGAATCCCGCGCCGGCTGAGACCCATCGCCGCGCATCGCCCATTCTGAGGGTCCTCATAGAAAATTTATCTTGCGCGCAGGTCCGAACGAGGGCTTTTGCGCGGCGGGCCACGCCCTCCCAACGGGGCGCTGCCCATCTGCAAGGATGGGAGACATCGCAGTGAACACCCTCGCCAAGCCGGCCATCCGTCCGGCGCGCCCTGAATTCTCTTCCGGCCCCTGCGCCAAGCGCCCCGGCTGGTCCCCCGAAAATCTGAGAGGCGCCGTTCTCGGCCGCTCGCACCGCTCGAAGCTGGGCAAGGGCCGCCTGAAGGCCGCCATCGACCAGACGCGCGACGTGCTGAGGGTCCCGGACGATTACCTGATCGGCATCGTGCCGGGCTCCGACACCGGGGCCATGGAGATGGCGATGTGGTCGCTGCTGGGCCCGCGCCCCGTGCAGCTGCTGGCCTTCGAATCCTTCGGCAAGGACTGGGTGACCGACGTCACCAAGCAGCTGAAGCTGCAGGCCGAGGTCCTCGACGCGCCGTACGGCCAGCTGCCGGACCTCGCCAAGGTCCGTCCCGACGCCGACCTGGTGTTCACCTGGAACGGCACCACCTCGGGCGTGCGCGTGCCGAACGCCGACTTCATCGCCGCCGACCGCGAGGGCATCACCCTCTGCGACGCCACCAGCGCCGCCTTCGCCCAGGACCTCGACTGGGCCAAGCTCGATGTCGTGACCTTCTCCTGGCAGAAGGCCCTCGGCGGCGAGGCCGCCCACGGCGTCCTGATCCTGTCGCCGCGCGCCGTGGCGCGCCTGGAGAGCTACACGCCGGCCTGGCCGATGCCGAAGCTGTTCCGCATGACCAAAGGCGGCAAGGTCAACGCCGAGATCTTCGAAGGCTCGACCATCAACACGCCCTCGATGCTGTGCGTCGAGGACTACCTCGACGCCCTGAAGTGGGCCGCCGGTCTCGGCGGTCTGCCTGAGCTGAAGCGCCGCGCGGACGAGAACCTCGCCGTGCTCGAGGCCTGGGTCGCCAAGACGCCCTGGGTCGGCTTCCTGGCCGAGGACGCGGCGATCCGCTCCAACACCTCGGTGTGCCTGAAGGTGGTCGACCCCGCCGTCGCCGGCCTCTCCGCCGACGCGCAGGCCGACTTCGCCAAGAAGCTGGCGGCGCTGGTCGAGAAGGAAGGCGCCGGCCTCGACATCGGCGGCTACCGCGACGCCCCTCCCGGCCTTCGCATCTGGTGCGGGGCGACCGTGGAAGCCGACGACCTGGAGGCGCTGACGCCCTGGCTCGACTGGGCCTTCGCGACCGTCTCCGCCGAACTGGCCGCCGCCTGACCGGCCGGGCCGCGCCTCGAAGCGCGCGGCCCTCGCCCCTCGCCCTCGAGACCCCTCCCGCCCGGCCCATGGCCGGATGCGCCCCCTGACAGGAGACCCCCCATGGCTGCTCCCAAAGTCCTCATCGCCGACAAGCTTTCGCCCGCCGCCGTCGAGATCTTCCGCGCCCGCGGCGTCGACGCCGACGTCAAGACCGGCCTTTCCAAGGACGAACTGCTGAAGATCATCGGCGACTACGACGGCCTCGCCGTCCGCTCGGCCACCAAGGCCGACAAGGACGTGATCGCCGCCGCGAAGAACCTCAAGGTGATCGGCCGCGCCGGCATCGGGGTCGACAACGTCGACATCCCGGCCGCCACCGCAGCCGGCATCGTGGTGATGAACACCCCGTTCGGCAATTCCATCACCACCGCCGAGCACGCCATCGCCATGATGTTCGCGCTCGCCCGCCAGCTCCCCGCCGCCGACGCCTCCACCCAGGCCGGCAAGTGGGAGAAGAACCGCTTCATGGGCGTCGAGCTGTACGCCAAGACCCTGGGCCTGATCGGCGCCGGCAACATCGGCTCGATCGTCGCCGACCGCGCCAACGGCCTGAAGATGCGCGTCGTCGCCTACGACCCGTTCCTCAGCGAGGACCGCGCGGTGGAGATGGGCGTCGAGAAGGTCGAGCTGGACGAACTCCTGGCCCGCGCCGACATCATCACCCTGCACACGCCCCTGACCGACAAGACCCGCAACATCCTGTCGGCCGAGGCCCTGGCCAAGACCAAGAAAGGCGTCCTGATCGTCAACTGCGCCCGCGGCGGCCTGGTCGACGAGGCGGCCCTGCGCAAGGCGCTGGACGACGGCCACGTCGGCGGCGCGGCCTTCGACGTCTTCGTCGAGGAGCCGGCCAAGGAGAACCCGCTGTTCGGCGCGCCGAACTTCATCGCCACGCCGCACCTGGGGGCCTCGACCAACGAGGCGCAGGAGAACGTGGCCCTGCAGGTCGCCGAGCAGATGAGCGACTACCTCTTGACCGGGGCGGTCACCAACGCCCTCAACAGCCCCTCGATCACCGCCGATGAGGCGCCCAAGCTGAAGCCGTACGTGGCCCTGGCCGAAAAGCTCGGCGCCTTCGCCGGCCAGATGGTCGACGTGGGCCTGAAGGGCATCGACGTGGCCTACGAGGGCGAGGTCGCGGCCCTGAACGTCAAGCCGCTGACCGCCGCGGCCCTCTCGGGCGTG
>DASZQQ010000531.1:0-5616 GCA_035549595.1 Caulobacteraceae bacterium | reverse complement strand
GTCGGGGCCTTCACGACCGGGATCGTAGTCGGCCGCTGGGGCTGCCTGTTCGCCGGCCTCCCGGACCGCACCTTCGGGACCCCGACCGCCCTGCCCTGGGCGGTGGATCTGGGCGACGGCGTGCCGCGGCACCCGGTCGAGATCTACGAGAGCCTGGCCATGGCCGCGTTCCTGGCCGCGTTCGTCGCCGGACTCGGGCGTCGCGCCCCCTGGGCCCTGCGGCGCGGCTTCTACGCCATGTGCGCCTGGTACGGGGTTCAGCGGTTCTGCTGGGAGTTCCTGAAGCCCTATCCAGCCCTGGTCGGGCCGTTTAACGTCTTCCACATCCTGTGCGCGGGGCTGATCGTCTATGGACTTGTCTGGTGGCGTCGAGACCTCGCAGACGAACGCGGCCTCCGGCCGCAAGAGCGCGCCCTATCTGTTCCTGGGCCAGACCACCAGTCTTTGTGAAACCTGCCTGGAGCTGGTCCCGGCCAAGATCATCGCCGAGGGAACGAGCGTCTTCTTCCAGAAGCGATGCCGCGCGCACGGGGTGCAGAAGACCCTGATCGCCGACGACCTCGCCTACTGGAAGTCGCAGCGCGACTGGCTGAAGCCCGGCGACCGGCCGCTGGCCCCCCAAAGCCGCACCGAGCACGGCTGCCCGTTCGACTGCGGCCTCTGCCCCGACCACGAGCAGCACTCGTGCCTGGCGCTGATCGAGATCAACGACGCCTGCAACCTCGCCTGCCCGGTGTGCTTCGCCGACAGCCACGTCTCGCGCGGCGGCCACCGCCCTCTGGCCGAGGTCGAGCGGATGCTGGACGCCGTCGTCGCCTCCGAGGGCGAGCCGGACCTCGTCCAGCTTTCCGGCGGCGAGCCGACCCTGCATCCGCAGCTGTTCGAGATCCTGGCCGCGGCCAAGGCGCGGCCGATCCGCCACCTGATGCTCAACACCAACGGTCTCAGGATCGCGCGCGAGCCCGGCTTCGCCGAACGGCTGGCCGAATTCGCCCCCGGCTTCGAGGTCTATCTGCAGTTCGATTCCCTTCGGCGCGAAGCGCTGATGGATCTGCGCGGCGCCGACCTGTCGCGCGTGCGCGTCGAGGCGCTGGAGGCGCTCGAGCGGGCGGGCCTTTCCACGACCCTGGTGGTGACGGTCAAGAAGGGCGTCAACGACGCCGACATCCCCGACATCGTCCGCTTCGCCCTGCAGTGGCGATGCGTGCGCGGCGTGACCTTCCAGCCGGTGCAGGACGCGGGCCGCAACGACGGCTTCGCCCCCGGACGCCACCGCATGGTGCTGACCGAGGTGCGGCGGCGGATCGCCGAGGCGGGCGTCTTCGCCCTGGAGGACCTGATCCCCCTGCCCTGCAATCCCGACCAGATCTGCATCGGCTATGGCCTGCGCGCCGGGGACAAGGTCTCGCCGGTGACGAGCCTGCTGCCGCGCGAGGTGCTGGTCGACGCCGCCCCCAACACCGTCGCCTTCGAGGCCTATCCGGCGCTGCGCCGGGCCCTGTTCGACCTCTATTCGCTGTCGACGGCCCAGGCCGACACGTCCGACAAGCTGGCGAGCCTGCTCTGCTGCCTGCCGCAGACGGCGGTCCCCGAGGGCCTCGCCTACGAGCACACCTTCCGCGTCGTGGTCTCGCAGTTCCTCGACCGGTTCAACTTCGACCTGGGCACGGTGAAGCGCAGCTGCGTGCACTTCGTGCAGGCCGACGGGTCGATCATCCCGTTCGACACCTACAACACCTTCTATAGGCCGGGCGCAGCGGGCGCGGCGGTGCTGGCGCGAGGGCGGGCATGACGGCGAGCGGAACGGACTCCAACCGCATGAGCCGCTTCTGGGGCGCGCTGCTGATGGCCCTGGGCGGGCTGGTCGCAGGCCTTTGCGGCCTCTGCACCCTCGGTTTCTCGGCCCTGTTCCTGTCCGAGCCGTGCCACGGACCCGACTGCGCAGCCAAGTACAGCGGGCTCATCCTGCCGCTGGTGCTGGGCCTGCCGCCGACGGCTGTCGGCGTGGTGGTGTTCCTGGTCGGCCTGGGCCTGGTCCGGCGCGCCAACCGGGGCGCCGGCAAGGCGGTCGACAAGGCGTTCGAGTAGGCGTCAGCCCGCCAGCTTGGCCAGCTCGTCCTCGGGGATGTCCTCGTTGCTCCAGACGTTTTGCACGTCGTCGTCGTCGTCGAGGACGTCGATCAGCTTCATCAGGGTGGCCGCGCCGTCCCCGGAGATCGGCGTCTCGGTCTTGGGCTTCCAGATGAATCCCGTGGACTTGGCCGGGCCCAGCGAGCCTTCCAGCGCCAGGGCCACGGTGGAGAGGTCTTCGAAGGCGGTCAGGATGGTGTGGCCGTCCTCGTCGGTGGCCACGTCGCTGGCCCCGGCCTCGATCGCGGCCTCCATCACCTGGTCCTCCGACCCGGCCGAGAGCGGGTAGAGGATCTGGCCCATGCGGTCCCACATGAACGACACCGAGCCGGTCTCGCCGAGGTTGCCGCCGTACTTCGAGAAGGCGGCGCGGACGTTGGCGGCGGTGCGGTTGCGGTTGTCGGTCAGCACCTCGACGATGAGGCCGACGCCGCCGGGGCCGAAGCCCTCGTAGCGGATCTCCTCCATGTTGTCGGCCTCGCCGCCGGCCGCCTTCTTGATCGCCCGGTCGATGTTGTCCTTGGGCATGGACTCGGCCTTGGCGTTGGCGATCGCCAGGCGCAGGCGGGCGTTCGCCGCCGGGTCGGGCAGGCCGGCCTTGGCCGCGATGGTGATGTCGCGCGAGAGCTTCGAGAACATCTTGGACCGGACCTTGTCCTGCTTGCCCTTGCGGAATTGGATGTTCTTGAACTTGGAGTGGCCGGCCATGGGTCTCTTCGGGGAAATGCGATTGGGCGGGCTTCTAGACCATTTTGCGCCATGGTGTGAACCGCGACGCGGATGACGTAGATCATGGAGGCGTCCGCGCAGGCGGGCGATGAGGGACGGAACCGGCTCTCAAGCGGGGCCGTTTCGCGGGCAAGCTATGGAGCGCGCCATGACCGACTACGACGAGCTCGAGGACCTGACCGAGCCCGAGGAGCTCCCCGAGCCGATCGTGCAGTGGCAGCCGAACCCGCACGCCGGCATCGCCCGGCCGGCCGTGGCCGTCGGCGGCGCCGCGACCCTGACCGCCACCGCCATGGCCGCGGCCGTGGGGGCCCTGGCTATCGGCGCCCTGGCCATCGGCGCCCTCGCCATCGGCCGCCTCGTCATCGGCCATGCCCGCATCCGCCGCCTGGAGATCGACGAACTGATCGTCGGCGAGCTGAAGCGGAAGTGACCGGACCGGGGACATGTTCCGCGAGGAACGTGTCCCCTCCAGTTGGACTCAAGGGGACACGAACCCGCCGGTGGCGGGATCATGTCCCCGGGTTTCCCAGCGCTAAGCCTCGACCTTCGCCCGCTCGGGCACCGTCTGGGCCAGGCGGCCGCCGATGCGGATCGGCTCGATGCGGCGGGCCAGGCCCGTGGCGTCGTCGGTCTCGAGATAGACGCCGCAGACGGTGGCCGGGCCGTCGGCCGGGCGGTAGCGGCCGCCGGAGATCCGGGCCGTGAACCGGCGCAGGGGCTCTTCCTTGTCGTTGCCGATGACGCTGTCGTAGTCGGCGCAGGCGCCGGCGTCGGTCTGGTAGGCGGTGCCGCCGGGCAGGATCTGGGCGTCGGCGGTGGGCACGTGGCTGTGGGTGCCGACGACGAGGCTGGCGCGGCCGTCGCAGAAGTGCCCCATGGCCATCTTCTCCGAGGTCGCCTCGGCGTGCATGTCGACGACGATGACGTCGGCGGCGTGGCCAAGCGGGCAGGCGGCGAGCTCGCGCTCGACGGCCGCGAACGGGTCGTCGAGGGCGTCCATGAACACCCGGCCGAGCAGGTTGATGACCAGGATGTGCCGGCCTCCGGCCTCGAACATCTGCGCCCCGCGGCCCGGCGCGTCCGCCAGCACCGGATAGTTCAGCGGCCGGATCAGGCGCGGCTCGCGCACGATGTAGGTCAGGGCCTCCTTCTGGTCCCAGGCGTGGTTGCCGAGGGTCAGGCAGTCGGCGCCGGCGTCGAACAGCTCGCGCGCGGTGTTCTCGGTGATGCCGAAGCCCGCGGCGGCGTTCTCGGCGTTGACGATCACGAACTCGAGGTCCAGGCGCCGGCGAAGGCCCGGCAGGTGCTCGGCGAGGCCCTCGCGGCCTGAGCGGCCGACGATGTCGCCGAAGAAGGCTATGCGCATCCGTTATCCCTTTCGGACCGCGATATAGCCTTTTTCCGTCAGGATGGCGTCCAGCCTCTGATCGTGCGGCTCCATGGGCGCCGCCTCGATCTCCTGGCCGGCGTAGGCCAGGCCGATGACGAACAGCGGCCGGGCGGCGCGCAGGGCGGCCAGGGTGCGGTCGTAGTGGCCCCCGCCCTGGCCCAGGCGCCCGCCCTGGCGGTCGAACGCCAGCACCGGCGCGACCACGATGTCCGGGGCGATCACCGGCGCGGTCGCCGGCGGCGATGGGATGCCGAAGGCGTCGGGTTCGGTCACGTCGTCGGCCCGCGCCTCGCGGAAGATCAGCGGCGCGTCGGGATGGGCCACCGGCAGGGCCAGCCGCGCCCCGGCCTCGACGAACCGCCGCAGCACCGGCCCGGGATCGATCTCGCCGCCCAGCGGATGGTAGCCGGCGACGGCGGCGAAAGGCGGCAGCGCATCGAGGGGCAGGCGGCCGGCGGCCTCGTCCGGCGCATCGGGCGCCTCGGCGGCCAGGGCCCGGCGCCGCCGGCGCAGCGCCGCTCTGAGCTCGGCCTTGGCGTCGGCAGTGAGGGACAAGGTCCGCCTTTCGCTTGAGGAAAGGGTGGCGGCGCCGCGAAGAGCCGTGAAGGCGGTTTAAATCCCCTCGGACCTGGTAGACCAGGTGGGCGCCGTGTGTCCGGAACCACGGTTCCGGTCAGGGACAGCTCCCTATCGAGTGAATTAAGGTCCCCGGGATTTGATGCCTTCGACGCGAGCCGCAGCAAGACCCGCCGGCGGCCAAATTAGGGACGACGCCCCCCGCCTACAAGCCTAGCCGAGGGAATCGAGGCGCCGGGCGGCCTCGTCGATCGCGGCGACGGCGGCGTCCTCCACCCGCCGGGCCTCCTCCAGCGCCCGGGCCGCCTCGCTCTCGGCCTGGGCGAGCCTGGCCTTCACCGCCATCAGCTCGTCCGCCATCAGGAGGGCGGCCATCAGCATCAGCCGGGTTTCGCCGAGCTGGCCGACCTCGCGCCCGACCTGGCGCACCTGGGCGTCGACCATGGCCGCAAGGCTGCGCAGGTGCGCCTCCTGGCCGTCCTCGCAGCCGACCACATAGGCATGGCCGTTCACCTCGATGGTGAGCTGGGCCATGGGCGTCAGCCTCCGAGCGCCGCGCGGATCTCGGCGATGGCGCGGGACAGGGCCGCCGAGGCCTGCTCGCCGGCTGCAGCCAGCTCCTGCTCGCGCGCCCGCGATGCGGCCAGTTCCGCCGCCAGCTCGCCGCCGTCCGACGCCGCCGGTGCGCGCGCAGCCAGCCGCTGCTGCAGCCGCCCGACCGCCTCCTCGAGGCGCCGCGCGGCGGCCCCGACGGCGCGGTCGGAGCCGCCGGCCGCCATCATCGCTCC
>DASZQQ010000530.1:0-5161 GCA_035549595.1 Caulobacteraceae bacterium | reverse complement strand
GGATCGTTGGCGCGCACCACCGGCGCGGCGAGGCCGGGAATCTCGACCGCCGACAGCACGGCGGCGGCGCCGGAGGCCACGGCCTGGGGCGCAAACGCCTTGCCGTCCGTCTTGGCCCCCGGCAGGGCGGCGAACAGGAAGCCGGGCCGGACCTTGCGGCTGTCGGCGGTGACGCCGCTGATCACCGGGTCGACCGGCAGGTCCTTCTGGACCAGGTCGGAGAGGCGGGCCTTCATCCCTCCTCCCCCGTCAGGGTGCGCGGGTCGACCGGCGGCTTGGGGCCGGTGTCGGAGGGCAGCAGCACGCGCTGGACGCCCAGCAGAGGGCCGATGCGCTCGATCACCCGGCCGGCGGCCGGCGCCGCGGTCCAGCCGCCGGTGGCGAAGCCGCCGGTCTCGGCCGTCCCCTGCGGCTCGTCCATCATGATCAGGACCAGGTAGCGGTCCTCCTCGAGCGGCCCGTCGGTTGGGAAGATCGCGGCGAACGAGGATACCAGCTTGTTGCGCACATAGTGGCCGCCCAGGGCCTTCTCGGCCGAGCCGGTCTTGCCGCCGACGCGGTAGCCGGGGATGTCGGCCTTGCCGCCCGTGCCGTTGGTCACGTTCAGGCGCATCAGGTTCAGCATGGTGCGCGAGGTCGAGGCCTGGATCACCCTGCGCCCGGCCGCCGGGGCCTGGCCGGGGGCCAGTGGACGGATGGTCAGCGGCCGGTAGATCCCGCCGTTCAGGATCGCGCTCATGCCCGTGGCGACCGACAGCGGGGAGACCGAGATCGCGTGGCCGAACGCCATCGAGGCGACGACGTTTTCGCTGAAGTTCCGGTTCACGATCGGCCGGGCGCTCTCGAACAGCTCGCTCGGCGCCGCAGACAACAGGCCGAAGCTCTTGAAATAGCGCTGCATCCGGTCGGGGCCGCACATCAGGCCGAGGCGCGCCGAGCCGATGTTGGACGAGTGGGTGAACACCTCCCACAAGGGCAACATGGCGTTGTCCTTGTCGTAGTCGTGGATGGTCTGGCCGCCCAGCGCCAGCGGCGTGCGGGCGTCCAGCATGGTGTTCACGTTGGCGACGCCGGCGTCGATGCCCATGGCCAGGGTGAACACCTTGAACACCGAGCCGGGCTCGTAGACCGTCGCGGCGGCGTGGTCGACCATGGCCGCCGGGTTCGCGGTCCCGGCGGCGTTGGGGTCGAACGAGGGATAGCTCGCCAGGCCCAGGATCTCGCCGGTGCGCACGTTGACGACGATGCCCGAGGCGCCGATCGCGTGATGCATCTCCGAGGCGTGCTGCAGCTCGTCCTGCAGCGCGCCCTGGACGCGCAGGTCGATCGACAGCGGCACCGACTGGTTCTTGGCGGCGGCCTGGCGGATCTCGGCGTCCAGCGCCTTCTCGGCGCCGGCCAGGCCCTGGCCGTCCTTGCCGGCGAAGCCCAGGACATGCGCGGCCATCTCGCCCAGCGGATAGGCGCGGGCGCTCTCCTCCTCGAAGCTGACGCCGGCCAGGGCCAGGTCGTGCACCTTTTCCTTCTGCTCGGGCGTCAGGCCGCCCTCGACGTACTCGCGCTTGTCGCCGGCCAGCACCTTCTCGATCCGCGCCGGAACCACGTCGGGCAGCACCGAGAGGATCGCCGCCTCGGTGCCCTTCTTGTCGGCGATCTCGTCGGGGTCGAGGTAGAGGCCGTAGTGGACGAGGTCCATGGCCAGGACCCGGCCGTTGCGGTCGGTGACGTCGGCGCGCGCGTTGGGCGCCACCTGCACGTAGCCGACGCCGTGGCCGAGGCCGGAGAACAGGGCCGCCTTGCTCGCGCCCAGCGCCAGGCTGAAGAAGCCGGCGCCGAACAGGGCCAGAACGAAGAAGATGCGCAGGCGCGTGTCGTCCTCGGCGCGGCCCGAGGCGCGGGCGCGCTCGAACGCGTGCTCCATCCACCACAGGCGCGCGGACACCCAGCGCCACAGGGGCGCCAGGACGTTGGGGACGCCGGCGGCGGGGGTCATGGCCTGGCCCCCTGGCTGGCGATCTGGGGCAGGGCGTCGGCGGTCGCCTCGCGCTTCGGATCGACCGGCTTCATGTTCAGGTACTGGCTGGAGAGGCGCTCGATGCGGGACGGATCCTCCAGGTGCGCGATCTCGGCGCGCAGCATGCGCACGCGCTTCTGTTCCTGGTCGATCTGGCTCTGGACGTCGGCGATGTCGGCGCGCTCGCGGCCGGCGAAGGTCTTGAAGGCGTAGACGCCCAGCGCCAGGGCCAGCAGCACGGTCAGGGCCATCAGGTCGATGACTCGGAAGCCGCGGACGCGCTGGCTGAACAGGTTCGACATGCCGGCCAGAATCATGTGGCGAGCCTCATCATGCGGCGAGCCTCCAGGCCGGGGCGTCGGTGCGGACGGCGGCGCGAAGCTTGGCCGAGCGGGCCCGGGGATTGGCCTCGACCTCGGCGTCGGTGGGGGCGCGGGCGCCCTTGTGGATCAGGCGGAAGCTGGGGGCCGGGCCGCCGCTCTTCGGCGGGGCGTGGCGCGAGGCGCCGGGCTCCAGGCCGGACCGGGCGGCGAGGAAGCCCTTCACGATCCGGTCCTCCAGCGAGTGGAAGGTGACGACCGCCAGGCGCCCGCCGACCTTCAGCGTCCGCTCGGCGGCGACGAGGCCGGCCTCGAGCTCGGCCAGCTCGGCGTTCACGGCGATGCGCAGCGCCTGGAAGACGCGGGTGGCCGGATGAACCTTGGCCCCGCGACGCCCGCCCAGGGCGCGCTCGACGGTCTCGGCGAGGTCCAGCGTGCGCTCGAACGGACGCTCGGCGCGGCGGCGGGCGAGGACGGCGACGATGCGGCGCGCCTCGCGCTCCTCGCCGTAGTCGCGGAAGATGCGCGCGAGCTCGGCCGGCTCGGCCTCGTTGACGAGGTCCGCGGCGGTCGGCCCGTCGGCGCCCATGCGCATGTCGAGGGGGCCGTCGCGCATCAGGGAAAAGCCGCGTTCGGCCTCGTCGAGCTGCATCGACGAGACGCCGAGGTCGAGGGCGACGCCGTCGGCCTGGCCCTCTCCGACCACCTCGGCCATGGCCGAGAACGTCTCCTGCACCAGACGGAAGCGGCGGGTGGCGGCCAGGCCCTCGGCGAACCGGGCCGCCGTCGGGTCGCGGTCGAAGGCCACGACCATGGCGCCGGCGTCGAGGAAGGCGCGGCTGTAGCCGCCGGCGCCGAAGGTGCCGTCGACGATCAGGTCGCCGGGGGCCGGGGCGATCGCCTCGAGCACCTCGGCCAGCAGGACGGGGACGTGCGGCGCCTCGATCATTCGGCGGCGCCTCCGACGCGGGCGACGCGCTGCTGGGCGCGGTAGGCGGTCAGGCCCTCGCGCGCGAGCTGGCGCTGCTGGGCCCGGTGCGCCTCGAAGGCGGCCTTGGGCCAGATCTGGAAGCGCTCGTTCAGGCCCACCACCGACACCCAGTCGCCGGCCGCCAGGCCGAAGGTGTCGCACAGGGCCTCGGGCAGGGTGACGCGGCCGGCGGTGTCGAAGGCGAGCTGGGAGACGCCGCCCAGGACCGTGGTCTCCAGGGCCGAGCGCAGGGGATCGCCGAACGGCAGCTCTTCGATGAGGCTGAGGTAACGGTCGAACAAGGCTTTGCCGCCACCCTCGAGGCAGTCGGCCTCGATCGAGGGGAAGCAGAAGATGCCGTCGAACAAGCCGCCGATGGCGGCGCGGAACTCCTGCGGCACGACGATGCGCCGCTTGGCATCCAGTTGTTTCTCGAAGGTCGAGAGAAACATGCCGCCCCATTCCGCTTGCGACGCCGAAGCGGCGCCGGCCGCCTCCGCACTGACCTCGCGCCCCCTGGTTCCCCCCCAGCGGACGCGCCCCTTCCCTGCGGCGCGACGACAATTGGGTTAACATGGGCGTAACTGGGATACAATGACACCCGATGACCTTTTTGCGGCAAATCAAAGTTGTCGCACGCCCGCCGGCCCCGAATCCGGAAGTTATCCACAGAACATTCGGGGAACTGTTAAGTAGTGTGAATAGGGCGCGGCGCCCGGCGGACTCGCGCGCGGCCGGGCGCCGGGCCGTTCAGCCGGCGGAATCGGTTTCTGCAAGCGGCGATGGATCAGACGGCCTGTAAGCCGGGTTCTGTGCCGTCCGCATCGCTGCGGCCGCGGCGGCCATTCCTCTGGACCATCCGTCGCCGGATGGTTCTCGCGACCTACCCGGACCCCTCGGGCCAGCGACGGCCCTGCCGGCGGTGAAGCCGGCGCGGGATCCCTATTCGGTCTTGCTCCAGGCGGGGCTTGCCATGCCGTCCCGGTCGCCCGGTCCGCGGTGGGCTCTTACCCCACCCTTTCACCCTTACCCTCCTTCGCCCTGGCGGGCTTCGGAGGGCGGTTTGCTTTCTGTGGCGCTATCCCTGGGGTCACCCCCGGTGGGCGTTACCCACCGCCTTGTCGCCGTGGAGCCCGGACTTTCCTCCCCCCGCCCCTTACGAGGCGAAGAGCGACCGCCCGGCCGTCTGATCCGGGGCCACAGGTGGCGGTTGGGGGGCGCGGCGTCAAGCGGCGGCGCACGAGGCGGCGCTCGGGAGGCCCGACGTTTTGCGCCTTGGTTCGCATGACGGCGCGCGTTTAAACTCCCGCGCGAAGCGTGGGCTTGCGTGGGGAGTTCGAGGGGCGTCATGGACGCGCAGGTGTTCATCAGTTTCGCGTCCCAGGACCACA
This sequence comes from Caulobacteraceae bacterium, assembly GCA_035549595.1. Lineage (GTDB taxonomy): Bacteria > Pseudomonadota > Alphaproteobacteria > Caulobacterales > Caulobacteraceae > Acaudatibacter. The sequence continues at coordinate 466 of DASZQQ010000530.1, read as the reverse complement.
AGGTCGCCCAGACCCTGTGCCAGGCGCTGGAGGCGCGCGGGTTCAAGTGCTGGATCTCCAGCCGGGACATCCTGCCGGGCGAGAACTTCCAGGTCGCCATCGTCAAGGCGATCCGCAGCGTCAGGCTGATGCTGCTCGTCTTCACCGCCAGCTCGAACGACTCCGAGGAGATGAACAAGGAGCTGGCGCTCGCCAGCCAGCGCAAGCTGGCCGTGGTGCCGCTGCGGATCGACGACGTCGCCCCGAATGACGCCTTCCGCTACGAGTTCGCCACCCGGCAGTGGATCGACTTCTTCGCCGACTGGGAAACGGCGATGAACCAGCTGACGGCGCAGATCGGCAACATCGTCGGCGCCGCGCCGGCGCCCGCCCCGGAGCGGACCGTCTGGCCGCAGCCGACGCCGACGAAGCGCCCACCGCCGCTTTCCGACCCGCGCAAGGCCGAGGCGCGCGCGAAGGGCCCGCC
>DASZQQ010000529.1:0-10356 GCA_035549595.1 Caulobacteraceae bacterium | reverse complement strand
AGGTCGCCTCGCCAAGTTCTGCGGCGCTTTGCGGGCCATCACAGCCCATATGCGACAGTCCTCCCCATGAAGGAGAGGGAGGTTCCTAGGCGATCCGGCGGCCGTCTAGGGCGGCCAGGCGCAGGCGGGGCGGGGCGATGTCGGCGCCGCCGACGGCGCGGATCATCAGCTCGCGGATCGGGCGGCGCTGCAGGCGCAGCGTCGAGGTCGGCTGGTAGAGGCCGAGGAAGCGGTCGGCCTTGCCGGACGCTCCGGCGATGGGCGCGAACAGCACCTCCAGGCGCAGGGCCTCGCCCTCGTCGTTGCGGCCCTCGGCGCTGACCACCAGCGGCGAGGGTTCGCGCAGCGCGCCCTCCAGGGCGGTCTGCAGCTCGATGCGGTGGGCGCGCGTCCACAGGTTGACGACGTTCTCGCCGCGCAGGGACCGGCCGTGCAGGTCAATGATGCGCTCGCCCGCCAGGCGCAGGGGATAGACGCCCGGCGCCTCGCGGCTGGCGATGAAGGTCTGGGGCAGCAGGGCCGCGAAATCGGCCGGATCGATGCCCGCACGCGGAGGTAGACGCGCCTCGCCTCGCCGCGCGCGCCAATAGTCTATCAACAGTTCCGTGTTGGAATGGAACATGACGCCATCCCGAACCCCGGCCCCATGCGGCCGCACGGGGGTTGCAGGGAAGGCTCGGGCCAGGCTCGCGACGCGCCGAAATGGGACAGGCGCGGCGCCGGTTCTGGCCAGGGGAGTTTTGAAGGGAGCCATTCCATGGCTGGTAAGACGACCGTCCTGGCGATGATCGCGGGGGCCGCCATGTGGCTCCTGGTCGCCGCGATACCTGGGACCGCCGCCGCTCAGTGCTGCGCGCCGCCCTCGCCGCCGCCGTCGTGCAACTGCAGCCCTCCGCCGTGCTGCTCGCCGCCGTCGCCGCCGCCGGTGACGCCGCCATGCTGCACGCCCGGCCACAACATCAACATCCCCGGGGTGAACGTGAACGTCGGCGCCACCGTGGTGGTCAACGCCAACGTCCAGGCCAACGCCCGCGCGGGCGCCGGGGCCCAGTCCACCGTGTTCTACGGCGGCGGAGGCGGGGGCGGCTACATCGCCCCGCCGATGTCGACGGGCGTGATCCAGGGCCTGAACGTCGAAGGCATGACCCGCCGCACCGCCTACGAGGCGACCCGGTCGATGTTCAAGAAGGTCGTCATCCAGGCGTTCTGCTTCGACGACAAGGAAGTGCCGCACCCGGCCTCGCAGGTGACGCCGGATCGCGACATCGAGGACAGCTACGACGGCGAGCTCTACCGCTGCATCGCCGGCACGCACATGCAGATCACCGTTGCGCAGTGGAAGGAGCACATCTCGTTCGAGGGCGGCCAGACGATCAGCTGCGCCAAGGGCGAGGCCCTGTACCACGTGCCTGGCCGCGTCGGACCGCCCGGTCCGGCCGGCCCCGGCGGGGCGGGCGCCAGCCTGCAGTGCCGTCCGCAGAAGCCCGCCCGCGACTGCAACGAGCGCTCGCTGCTGCGCCGCTTCGGCGCCGGCATCAAGATCCTGACGATCATGTACACCGAGCGCTACACCGCCTACCGCGAGGAAAGCACGGGCGCCACGGCCGCCATGGGCATGAGCCTTGACGGCGGTGTCGGAGGTGTCGCTTACTGAGCGGGTTGAGGAAAAGTGGGAACCGGTTTTCCGCCCGCAACCCGCTCCAACCCATAGGTACACCGCGCCGTTGCGAGGGCCGCCCGCGAGTGGGCGAAAGAGCGACGCGCGAGAGAGGGGGACGTTTCCGGGGGGGAACGTCCCCTTCGTCTTTTTGAGCCTCCCTATTTCGGGCCCAGCCGCTTGAGCTCGGCCCTGGCCGCCGCGGCCTCGAAGAAGGCCGGCGGGCAGGTGGTCGCCGCGGTCTGGAGCAGGGGGCGGGCCTCGGCGGCGTCGCCCTTAGTCAGCCGCGCTTCGCCGAGATAGAAGCTGGCCTCGCAGGACTCGCTGAGCTTGTCCTCCTGTTCGGCCTTGGCGGCCGCGCCAACCGCATCGCTCTCGGGCACGCGGCCCAGGTAGAAGCCGACCATCGGGCCCGGCCAGCGAGTCAGGTCGAGGCCGCTCGCCTGCTTCGCCATGGCCTGGGGATCCTCCGGCGCTGCGCCGCGGTCGCCGGCCAGGCGCCGCCAGAGCACGGCGTAGGCCTGGGTCGGGTCGATCTGCAGGCTGCGGTCGAAGTCGGCCCCGGCGCGGGCGTAGTCGCCCATGGCGAAGTAGGTCGCTCCGCGCCCGAACCAGCTCTGGGCGTCGCCCGGCTTCAGCGCCAGGGCCTTGCCGTAGTCGGCCAGGGCCGCGTCGTAGCGGCCGTCGCCGAGCAGCACCGAGGCGCGGTCGCCGTAGGCCTCGGCGTTGTCCGGCTTCATGGCGATCGCCGCGTCGAAGTCCGCCAGCGCCCGCTTCTGGTCGCCGGCGTAGGACAGGGCCAGCCCTCGCCACAGCCGGTAGTCGGGCTCGCCCGGTTTCAGCTTCACCGCGCGGTCGTAGTCGGCCACGGCATGGGCGTAGTCGCCCTGTTCGCGCCGCAGGGCGCCGCGCATAGCCCAGCCGTAGGCGTAGTTGGGCGAGAGCTCGAGCGCGGTGGAGAGGTCCGCCATGGCCTCGTCGAGGCGCTTCAGACGCGCCCGCGCCTGGCCGCGGTCGATGTAGCCCTGCGGGTCCTTGGGGTTGGCCGCGATGGCGGCGTCGAAGTCTGCGACGGCGCCGGCGACGTCCCCGGTTTCGAGCCTCGCCTCGCCGCGGCCGTTCAGGGCCTCGACGTTGCGCGGGTCGTCCTTCAGCACCGCGTCGTAGTCGCCGATGGCGGCGTCGGACTGGCTCATCTCCCGGCGCGAGAAGGCCCGGCGCAGGTAGGCCCCGGCGAAGCCGCTGCGGCGGTGGATCGCCTCGGTGAAGTCGGCGGCGGAGAGCTCCCAGGCCCCCTTGCGCTGGTAGGCGATGCCGCGGTCGACCCAGTTGTCGGCGTCGGAAGGGTCGCGGGCGATGGCGGCGGTGAAGTCGGCGATCGCCGCCTCGAGCTGGCCGGCGTCGAGGTAGACGTCGCCGCGGTTCACATAGGCCACGGCGCTGTCCGGCTGCAGCTCGATGGCCCTGCCGAAGTCGGCCAGGGCGCGGGCCCTGTCGCCCTTGGCCAGCCACGCCAGGCCGCGGTTGCGGAAGGCCAGGCCGTCCGAGCCGTTCAGCCGGATGGCGGCGTTGTAGTCGGCGAGCGCCTTGTCGCTCTTGCCGAGCACCGCCCAGGCGACGCCTCGGTTCAGGAAGGCCACGGCGTTGCCGGGGTCGAGCTTGATGGCGAGGGAGTAGTCCGCCACCGCCGCGGTCCGGTCGCCGGCCGCGTCCTCGGCCAGGCCGCGATCGACGAGCACCGAGGCGTCCTTCGGATCCAGCTTCAGCGCCGCGGTGAGGTCCGCCAGCGCCTCTTTCGGCCGACCGGCCGAGGTCAGGGCGAGGCCGCGGTCGACCATCGCCTCGCGGAAGCCCGGGTCGAGCTCCAGGGCCTTGCCGAAGGCCGCCAGGCCGGCGTCGACGTCGCCCTTGGCCATCAGGGTCTCGCCCCGATAGAGCCAGGTGTAGGCGTCGCGGGGATCGGCCTTGCCGGCCGCGTCGAGGTCGGCGAGGGCGCCGGCGTAGTCGCCGTTCTGGGCCCGCGCGCGGCCGCGCATCTGCAGCGCCTCGGCGTTGGCCGGATCGAGCTTCAGCGCCGAGTCGTAGTTGGCGATGGCGCCGGCCGTATCGCCCTTGGCGATGAACCAGAGGCCGCGCTCGACGTAGTAGCTGGCCTGGCCCGGCTCCAGGCGGATCGCCTCGTCGAAGTCGGCGCGGGACTGGTCGATCCGTCCAAGCCGCAGCTTGGACACTGCCCGGTCGAGCCAGGCGTCGGCGAGATCGGGCTTCAGGCGGATGGCCTGGTCCTGGTCGGCCAGGTCCTCGGCGTATTCACCCTTCAGCCGGTGCGTGAAGCCGCGCTGGTACCAGGCGTCGGCGTTGTCGGGGGCGAGCCGGATGGCGGCGGTGAAGTCGGCGATGCCGGCGTCGTTGTCGCCCTTCAGCACCTGGGCGAGGCCGCGCTGCAGGCGCGCGTCGGCGTCGGTCGGGTTGAGCTTCACGGCCCTGTCGAAGGCGGCGATGGCCTCGGCGAAGCGCTTCATGTGGCTCAGCACCACGGCGCGGTCGAACTGGGCGACCGAGTTGTCAGGCGCCAGGCGCACCGCCGCGTCCAGGTCGGCCAGGGCCTTGTCGTAGCGGCCGTCCTCGTCGAACCAGACGCCGCGGTCGATCCAGGGATCGGGCGAGGTCGGATCGGCGGCCATGGCCTGCTGGTAGTCGGCGCTGGCGGCGTCGGCCTTGCCGGTCTTGCGCTCGGCCTCGGCGCGCAGGGAGAAGGCCTCGGCGCGCTCGGCGGCCGACAGGTCCTTGGACGCCAGCGCCGCGTTCACGAACGGGATCGCCGACTCGTAGGCGCCGTGCGCCTCGGCGTCGCGCGCGCTCTGCAGGTTCTGCTGCCCCGCGCCGAGCGCGCCGGCCACCAGGGTGAAGAGGACCAGCCTCATGACGCACGCCGCCCGGACATGGCCGGAAGCCTAAAGCGCCTCCCGCCAAAGTGGGAACCGGTTTGGCGATCGGAGGGCGCTCAAACCTGAAGAAACGAGCCTTCTTGTCCCGGTCAGGCCGATTCGACCTGACCGGGGAAGGCTCTGGGCCGGGGCGAGGGGCGGCCGCAATCGCGGCCACCTGGCCCTCACGAGGCGGCGGGCACGACCTCGAGCTTCCACTCGCTCTCGTCCTTCAGGTAGCGCTGCGCCGCCTTCTGCACGTCCGCGGCGCTGATCCGCTCCAGGCTGCCGAGTTCGGAGCGCACGGAATCGAGCCGCCGCGGGTCGGTCTGGGCGCCGGAGAGGGCGCTGACCCAGTAGGCGTTGGTCTCGCGCCCCTTCTCGATGCGGTCGATGCGCGGCGCCTTGGCCCGCTCGAGCTCGTCGGCGGAGACCGGATGCTCGCGCAGGTCGGCGGCGATGGCCGACAGGTCCTTGAAGAAGTCGGGCAGCTTGGCCGGCGGCACCTCGACGCTGGCCGACAGATAGCCCCAGCCCGGCCAGACGAAGCTGGCGCTGTAGCCCACCTGCGGCGAGTAGGTCGCCGACTGGTCGGTGCGGAAGTGCTGCAGCAGGCGCAGTTGCAGCACCTCGCCGAGGATGGAGACGTCGCGGGCCATCTGCGGGTCGGCGAAGAAGTCGTTGGTGCGCCAGGCGGCGTAGGCCAGGGCCTGGTCGGCGCGGCCGGTGTGCGTCAGCACCAGCGGCTGGGCGTTGGCGGCAGGGAAGGCCACCGGCGGAGGCGGCGGCTCGGCCGAGCGCGAAGGCCGGGGCGGCAGCGCGCCGAAGGTGGCCGCGACCTGGTCGATCGCCTTGTCGACGTCGACGTCGCCCACGACCACGACCTCGATCGGGCCGGTCGTCACCGAGGCCATCTGCGCCTTCAGCTTGTCGAGGTCGGTCCCGCTGATGTCCTCGCGCGTCGGGAAGGTCCAGCGCCGGTCGCCGTCGTGCATCAGGCCCGCGAGGTCGCGGTTCAGCACGCCGGAATCGGTGGCCCCGTACTGCTCGAGCAGGGTGGCGGTGTAGGTCTTCATGCGCTGCAGCGCCTCGGGCCGCCAGCCCGGATCGGAGACGTAGGCGGCCAGCACCTGCAGCTGCGTCGCCAGGTCGTCGCGCCGCGTCGTGCCGGACAGGGCCGAGGCGTCGTCCTCGATGCGGTAGTCGGCGCCGTAGACCGTGGAGGCCAGGACGCGCTCGGTGTCGTTGGCGCTGATCTTGCCCAGCCCGCCTTCGACGAAGGCGTAGCCGGCCCAACTCAGCGCCTGGGTGGAAGGAGCCAGGCCGCGCAGGCCCGAGCCGACGCGCACCTTCACCAGCACCTGGTCGTCGCGGAACTTGGTCGGCTTGACCGTCAGGCGCACGCCGTTCTCGAAGCGCACGAACACGGTGTCGAGGTCGGTGATCTCGCGCCGCTCGGCGATCTTCCCCGGCGGGCCGAAGGTCGTGTAGGGCCAAGTCACCTGGTCCAGGGCCGCCGGCGCGGCGACGTCCTTGTCGTGCGAGGCCTGCCAGGCGGTCTTGATGGCGGCCTCGCCGCCGTCGATGGCGGTCGGCGACGACATGGCGATCAGCGGGCCGTTGCCGTCGAAGGCGTCCTTCAGCGCCGCGTTCACCTCCTCGGGCGTGACCGTCTTGGCGATGGTCTCGAACAGGGCCAGGTCCTCGGCCGGGCTGGTCTCGACCTCGCTTTCGTCGACCGTGTTCTCGATCTCGTCGGCCAGGCGCGGCGTCACGCGCGTCGCCGCCTCGGCGGCGGCCTGGGCGAGGCTTGCCCGGAATTCGTCGATCTCGCGCGTGAGCTCGTCGGGACGGACGCCGAACTTCACGGCGCGGCGCTGTTCCTGCTCGGCGGTGGCGAGCGCCTTCTGCCAGTCGCCGGCGTCGGCCGTGACCACCAGGCTCGTCACCCGCGCGGCGTGGTACTGGTCGGTGCGAAAGACGCCGGCGCTGATGAACGGCGGATCGTCGGCGCGGGCGAGGGTGGACAGGCGCCGGTTCATGACCGCGAACCCCAGGCGCTGGATCAGTTCGCGCCGGCGTTTGGCGACACTGTCGGGACTGAGGTCCGGGGGCGTCGTCCAGGCGAACTCCAGGGTGGTCGGCGCGCCGGTCTCGACGGTCACGTGCTCGTCGAGGCCGCGGTGGGCGACCTTGCCCATGTCCGGATCCGCCCCGTCCGGGCCCTTGCCCTGCCAGTCGGAGAAGCGGGCCTTGATCTTGGCTTCCAAGGCGTCGACGTCGAAGTCGCCGACCGCCACCAGCACCGCGCGCTCGGGGCGATAGTACTTCTGGTAGAAGTCCAGCAGCTGGGCGCGCTGAGCGTTCTGGATCACCTCGACCTTGCCGATCGGCAGGCGCTCGGGCGGACGCTGGCCCTGCAGCAGGAAGCCGAAGCGCGACTTGAAGATGCGGTAGTAGGGCGTGTCGCGCAGCCGCTCTTCGGAGAGGACCACGCCGCGCTCCGAATCGATCGCCGACTGGTCGAGCGTCAGCTCGCTGGCGACCTCGCGCAGCAGCATCAGCGAGGTGTCGACCGTCTCGTCGTCGGTCTTGGGCAGGTCCAGCTTGTAGACCGTCTTGTCGAAGTCGGTGGAGGCGTTGGTGTCGGCCCCGAAGGCCAGGCCGTGCCGCTCCAGCGTCTTGATCATCTCGCCGCGCGGCACGTGGGTCGAGCCGTTGAAGGCCATGTGCTCGAGGAAGTGGGCGAGGCCCTGCTGGGCGTCGCTCTCCATCATCGAGCCGGCGGCGATGCGCAGGCGGAACGAGGCCTGGCCGGGCGGGGTCGCGCTCTTGACGATGGCGTAGCGCATGCCGTTGGGCAGGGCGCCGAAGCGGATCGAGGGGTCGGCCTGGAGGTCGGAATGGCTCTGCGGCCACTCGCCGGTCTTCAGGGGCGCGGCGGCCGCGGGGGCGGCGGGCGCCGGATGTCCGCCGCCGAGCTTGGGCAGCGACAGGGCCGCGGCCGTCCCGGCGATTCCGAGCGAGAGGACGGCGGCGGCGAGAAGACGGGAAACAGGAGGCATCTGGACTTTCTGAAGCATCGCGCGCGCGGCGCGGACCTTGGTTGCGGGTTGCGGCCGGTTCATGGCCAGGTCTGTGTCAGGACTGTCGGCCGGCCTTCAGCTGCGCCTGCCAGGCGGCGAAGCCGGCGAAGGGGCCGCGGACATAGGTGTTGGAGATCAGGCGAGCGGGCGGCCCCAGCGCATAGACGCGCACCTGGAAGCCGTGGGCGACGCCGCCGAACTCGGAATGCAGCACGTAGAGGCCGCCGACGCGCGCGCCCCACACCAGGCGCCCACCCGGGAGGGATGCGCCCGGACCGATCACGTCGGTGACCTGGAACGGACGGCCCGGATCGGCCATCTCCGGCGTGGCCAGGGCGCGCACCGCCGTCGGCAGGTCCGCCACGCGCCGCTGCAGCGGCGTCGCCGCCGGCGCCGCCAGCAGCTGGGCCCGCTCGGCCGCGCCGAGGTCGTCCGCCAGGGCGGCGGGGGCGAAGATGGCGGTGAGGAGGAGGCCGGCCATGAGGCGGCGGTCGAGCCCGGGCATGGGCGCGCACCCTATACCAGCGCCAGGCGCGCCGCCATGGTTACGCCCGCCGCCCAGCCGCGCGAACCTCGCCCGGGGAAAGCCGGAGCGCGGACGGGGCCTGATCGCTAGTTGCCGGGCTTGGTGACGTAGAAGGTGGCGCTGTTGCCGACCGAGGTGGCGACGCCGCGGGCCGAGCGGCCCGCGCCGGTCAGGCTGAGGGAACTGGTCGAGCCCACGTCGCCGATGTTGGTCTGGCTGTTGGTCACCGACATCGTGGCCTGGCACTGCGAACAGGCGTAGCCGGTGACGGCGTTGCCCATGGCCGTGGCCGAGACGTTGGCGTCGTAGCCGTGGTCGCCGGTGAAGCTGGCCACCGCCTCGACGCCGCCGGCGCCGTTCACCTGGGTGTTGTCGAGCACCAGGCTCTGGCCGGCGTTGCCCGCCAGGGTCGAGTTGCCGACGCCGTAGGCCGAGGTCGTGGCGCCGCCGAACTCCCACGAGGTCTCGACGGCCTGGGCCCGGACATAGGCGTCGTTCGACTGGCTGTCGGTCAGCGTCAGCGAGCCGCCCGCGTTGGTGGCGCTGATGTTGTTGGCCGTCGCCGTCGCGGCGGTGTCGGTGTTCTGGCTCGTGCCCATGTTGGTGAACTGGGCGCCGCGCACGAGGTCGCTGGTCTGCGACTGGGTGACGCCGAGCTCCTGGCTCGAGTTGCCGACGCCGACCGAGCTGACGTTGTTGCCCACGGCGGCGGCCGAGAAGGTCCCGTCGCCCGGCACGTACTGGATGATCGCGCCGCCGTTGGCGGTGGTCTCGGCCGCGTTGGTCTGGCCCACCGTCGCGGTGACGGTCGAATCGGTGGCGCCGAAGCCCTGGCTGTTGCCGATCGCCTGCGAGGCGAGGGCGGCGTTGTCGGCCTGGGCCTGCTCGGCGTTGACCTGGGTGTCCGACGCGATCGAGGGGCCGGTGACGGTCTGGGTGAAGTGGCCGCTGAGCGTGCCGCCCGAATCGATGCCCGCGTCGCCGGTGTTGCCGGTCGAGGCGGTGGTGGCCGTCAGCTGTGAGCCGGCGTAGCTGCCGACATTGACCGTCGTGGCCGCGGAGACCTGGCCGCCGGCGGTCTGCTGCGACTGGATGTCCAGGTCGCCGTTCTCGACCGTGCCCGACAGGCTGTTGGCCGTGGCCGTGGTCACCGCGGTGGTGTCGTCCTGGGTGACGACGTCCAGCTGCTGGGACGAGAAGACGTCGCCCAGCTGGACCTGCGTGTTGGTGACGGTGCTCTGGCTAGTAGCGGTCCCGGCGCACAGGAGCCACATCGGGATCGCGATGGCTGTTCCAGCGAGCAGGGTCGGAACGCGTCTCAGCATTGTTCGTTTCCAGGTTGTTGTAGGCCGGCACGAAGGCGCCGGTCACGCCCGTGGTGACGCCCCTGCCGAGCGGGTCGTCCGACATGCAGGCCTCGGGGCCGGGCATGCCGTAGAGGTTGGCCACCATTTCCGCAGTCGCCCTTTCGATCACCGAGCGGACGCCGAGCTGGAGCGGTTCGAGCGCTCCGGTGCCGGCCGACAGGTCGAAGGCGTTGTTGTTGAGGATCTTGAACACGCCGGCGCTGACTTCGTGGCCGACGATCTGCTTCTGGTAGGAGATCACGTCGACCACCTCCAGCGTGCGGGTGTTGACGAGGCGCAGGTCCAGGCCGACGTTCATCACGAACACCCGGCCGGTGACGCCGCCCTTCAGGGCCGTGGCCGAAAGGCCGCCGCCGCTGGCGTCGACGCCCGACGAGCGGATGTTGAAGTTCAGCTCGGTGATGCCGCCGGCGACGTAGAAGTCCGAGCCCGGCACCTGGCCGGCCAGGATGCGGCGGTATTCGGCCGGCATCTCACCGTTCGGATTGGGGTTGTCCGAGATCAGCTTGTTGTTGGCGTACTTCAGCTCCAGTTCGGAGACCGAGGTGTCGAAGCGCTCGACCAGCGGCACGCCGGCCTTGGCGAAGGCGCTCATGGCCATCAGCGAGGCGCCTTGGGTCACCTTGCGGCCCGAACCGTCGGCCTCTTCCTTGCCAGTGTAGTCGGCGATCCGGCCGATGGCGATGCGCGGGGCGTTGACGTTGTTCTTGCGCGCGTACTCGGCCATGCACACCAGGGCGGCGGAGTAGGGCGTCGGGTTGGCCGTGACCGGGGCGTTGCCGGTCGGGGCGGC
>DASZQQ010000528.1:0-2912 GCA_035549595.1 Caulobacteraceae bacterium | reverse complement strand
GCAGCCGCCGCGACCGCGCACACGACGGCTGCGGAGGCGATCGCCGTCCGCATGGTCTGTGATGGCGAGATCGACGCCCGCGCCGAGTGCATGATGGCCGCCCCCAGGAGACTCCGGCCCCCCAAGGCCGGACGTTAATGGGCCGTTAACAAGCACAGCGATAACGCCGTTCGCATCCCCCGAACGGGGGAAAGTTGAGACATATTTCGTGCCGATTGAGTCTTTGGTCGCCAGTCCGGCGTGCTTTTCGCCCGTCACGAGAAGCGGCGGCTTCCGCCTTCACTGCACATGTGAATCGAAAGTCCAGAGCTCAACGGGGCGAGACGACGTCTTTCACTGCAGTTTGACCAACCCCAGTCATTTCAGGGCTACTTACTAGCCGCCAATTCGATCCGCCGCTGTTAAGTGGCGGAAAGCGTGATAGACCAACTTAGGTATGTCGCGCCGCAATTCTCGAACGCCTGCGGGCTGCGCGCGGAGACTTGCAAAGCCTTTCGGTCGCATATCTGGGTCGCCACGCCCGCTGCAAACGAGGCCTAGCCGTGGAGCCGCAATGCATCATCGCCCCGCGACTCGGTTGGCGGTCCGCAACCCCGCCTTCACGGCCTGTATGGACAGTCTATTGGAACCGCAAGTCAGGCCGCCGTCTCCGGCAGAGGCTGGGTGGTGAGCAGGGCCGCGCCGATCTGTGTCAGGATCGCGGCAAGCTGCTTCTGGTTGGCAACCCCCACCTTGCGCAACACGGTTTTGACCTGCCCGCGCACGGTTTCGTGCTGGACCCCGCGCTGGTCGGCGACCTCCGCCAGGGACGCCCCGCGCGTCAGCTGGATGGCGATCTCGGCCTCCGCCCGCGACAGGTCGAAGAGCTCTATGACATCCGCGGGCCTCAGAAGGCTGACGCCGGCGTCGAGGTCGACGCAGCTGATGGCCGCCCTGCCGCCCTCTCGCGCCGGGCGGACGGTGACCATGCGGCGCTCGTCGAACGCGTCGCCGAGCAGGATTACGGACCTGGCCTGTTCGTTGATTGCCCGCGCCAGGGCGCGCATCAGCTTCTCGCGGCTCGGACCGTCGCGCACCCCCAGCGCCTCTGACACGGTGCGGGTCCGGATCGAGTTCGGCTGGCGCATCCAGTCCGTCGCGTCGTCGCCGACCACCTCGCCGGCGGCGTTCACGATCAGGAAGCTGTTTCGCGCAAAGACCGCCATCGTGAAATCTTATCGGACCGCGCCCATCGCCTCCTTGAGGCGGATCAACAGGCGAGCCCCCTCCTGGCTCGAAAATAACAAACCGAAAGGTATAGCCAAGATGTGACCGTAGCCTGAACGACCCGCATCGCTCGCGCTAAGCCTGCAGTCTTGGTCCCTAATGGTTGTGTATCGCTGCGTCAATCAACTATACAGGGCGCATGCGCCGCTATCCTTCGGGGTCGGATGGGCGGCTTTCGATCGCCCTTGTCCGACCTTGTCCGCCTCGGGCCCGTCAGTGTTCGCGCCCCGAGCGCCACAGGGCGTCGGTCAGGGGCTCCAGCAGGTATTGCAGGGCGGTGCGCTTGCGCAGCGGCACCAGGACCTGCACCGGCAGGCCGGGCCGCAGGGCGAACCCCGGTCCCTTCACGCGCTGCAGCTGGGCCAGCTCCGAGGGCGGCACCGTGACCTCGGCCGAGTAGTAGCGCACGCCGGTCTTCTCGTCGGTGAAGCTGTCGGCGCTGAGCTTGGTCAGCCGCCCCTTGAGGATCGGCAGGCCGCGTTCGCGGATCGAGGTGAACTTGACCTCGGTCGACTGGCCCACGTGCAGGTCGTCGGCGTCGTTGGGCGACACCTGCGCCTCGATCACCAGGCCGGCCTTGTCGGGCACGATGTCCATCAGCTTCTGGCCCGGCCCGACCACGCCGCCGACGGTGAACACCGAAAGGCCGACCACGGCGCCCGAGGCGGGGCTCCTGACCTGGGTGCGCGCCAGCTGGTCGCGGGCGGCGTTCAGCTTGGGCAGGAGGTCGTTAAGCTGGAAGTCGATGTCGCGCAGCTGGCCGGCGATGTCCTCGCCGCGCTGCTTGTCCAGCTGCAGCATCTGCATCTGCGCCTCGCCGGCCTGCTGCTGCGACTGGGCCACCTGGGCCGCGTACTGGCCGCGCTGGCCGCCGAGTTCGGCCTGGGCCCGCTGCAGGGCGCGCACGCGGGTCAGCGGCGCATAGCCCTTGTCGGCCAGGGCCTGGGTGCCGGTCAGTTCGTCGCCCAGCAGCTTCTGCTGGCGGTCCGCGGCCTCGATCTGGCGCTGGTAGCCCTCGGCCTGCTGGCCCAGTTCGAGCGCGCGCTGGCGCAGCACGTTCTTCTGCGCCACGAGCGAGGCGGAGCGGGCATGGAACTGCTGTTCCTGCACCTTCATCGCCCGCTGCGCCTCGGCGAGGTCGTCGCCGGTCAGGGTCGCGAAGTCGGCCGGCCAGGTGATCGCGCCGGCGCCCGTCTGCTCGGCCTGCAGGCGCGCGCGCTGGGCCTCGAGGCCCACGACCTGGGAGGCGAGCGACCCCTCGAGCGCCTTGGCCTCGGCGCCGGCCAGCTCGACCAGGACGTCGCCGGCCTTCACCTTCTGGCCCTCCTTCACGTAGATCGCCGCGACGATGCCGCCGTCCTTGTGCTGCACGCTCTGGCGGTGACCCTCGACGCTGACCTGGCCGGTGGCGTAGGCCGCCGCGTCGAGGCGGGCGAAGGCGGCCCAGCCCAGCAGGACGACGAAGAAGGCGACGGCGATGACCACGCCAAGGCGGATCTCGCGGTCCGGCTCGTCGCTGGCGGCGGCCGGCGGCGCGGCGACCGTGGCCAGGGCCCGCGAGGCCTGGCGCAGCGGGGTCAGGCGCCCGCTCATCGACCGGTCACCGGCGAGCGGGTGGTGAAGGACGGCGGGGGCGGGGGCGGCTT
>DASZQQ010000527.1:0-2489 GCA_035549595.1 Caulobacteraceae bacterium | reverse complement strand
GGCGTCCTCGCCGATGGCGCCGCCGTAGATCGGCGCGCAGAAGGCCATCGGCGCCGCGCCGGCCCCGTTCAGGGCCACGTCGGCGACCAGGAAGGCGCCGGCCGAGAAGCCGATCATGCCGACCTTCTGCGGATCGACGCCGAACGCTTTCGCGCGCTCGCGCACCAGTTCCATCGCCCGGCGCCCGTCGGCGAGGGCCAGGGCCCGGCCCTTCTCGACCCGCTCGCCGCGCAGCACGGACGATGGCGACAGCGCCCCGCGCTCGGCGAGGCGATCGGCCATGGCCTTGGACTGGGTGGCGCTGGCCTCGGCGTATGCCTTCGGGTCGGCGGGCGTCTGCAGCACGCGGTAGCGCAGGACGAAGGCCGCATAGCCCCGCGCCGCCAGCCAGCGCGCCAGCACCACCCCCTCGTGCTCCCAGGCCAGGATCTGCCAGCCGCCGCCCGGGGCGATGATCACCCCGACGCCGTTGGCCTTGGCCGGATCCGGGCGGAAGACGTGCAGGCTGGGGTCGGAGACGTTGCGGTACATGGTCGTCGCCGTGCGGCCGACCATGCCGACGTAGGCCTGCTCGGGCCCCGCGCTGGCCCCCTCCACCGGCGGCGCGCCGGGCCACAGGCGGATCACCTCGTCGGCGGCGAGGTCGGCGATCCTGAGGCTGGCGTCGTCGGCCATGGGCAAATCCTCCCGTTGTCAGCGGCGAACCCTCGCGCGATCTTCAGTCGCGAGGAAGCCCTAAATCCGCGCCCCCAAGAAGGAGCCCGAATGCCCGACGACGCCGTCCAGTCCGCCGTGCCCGGCGGCGACCAGGACTGGGAAGTCCTCGTCCCGCTGGCGACCCTGACCGCCTGGATGGACCGCGAGGGCCTGGGCGAAGGGCCGATCGAGCGGCCGCGGCTGCTGACCGGCGGGACCCAGAACATCCTGCTGCGCTTCACCCGCGCCGGCCGCGACTACGTGCTGCGCCGCCCGCCCAAGCATCTGCGCGCCAACTCCAACGAGACCATGCGCCGCGAGATGCGGGTTCTCGGCGCGCTCGGCGGCACGGACGTGCGCCACCCGGCGCTGATCGCCGGCTGCCCGGACGAGGCCCTGATCGGGGCGGCCTTCTACCTGATGGCCCCGGTCGAGGGCTTCTGCCCGCGCGACGAGATGCCGGCCCTGCACGCGGGCGACGCCGCCATCCGCCACCGCATGGGCCTGGAAATGAGCGACGCCATCGCCGCCCTCGCCCGCGTCGACTACCGCGCCAAGGGCCTTGCCGACCTCGGCAAGGTCGACGGCTTCCTGGAGCGGCAGACCGGCCGATGGCTGGGCCAGCTCGACAGCTACAAGGCCTTCGCCGGCTGGCCGGGCCTGGCTGGCCTGCCGGACGTGGCGAAGATCACCTCATGGCTCGAGGCCAACCGGCCGCCGAGTTTCGAGCCCGGCCTGATCCACGGCGACTTCCACTTCGGCAACGTGCTCTTCCGCCGCGACGGGCCCGAGCTCGCCGCCATCGTCGACTGGGAGCTGACCACCGCCGGCGACCCGCTGATGGACTTAGGCGGCCTTCTGACCATGTGGCCGGCGGACGACGCCGAGACCGGCCCGGTCAAGCCGTGGTCCGGCTTTCCGAAGCGCGCCGAACTCATCGCCCGCTACGCCGAACAGTCCGGCCGCGACGTCTCCCACGCCGACTGGTACGAGGTGCTGGCGAGCTTCAAGCTGGGCGCGATCCTGGAGGGCACCTACGCCCGCGCCTGCGCCGGCCAGGCGCCGAAGGCCACCGGCGACTACCTGCACGCCTCGACCATCGGCCTCTTCGAGCGGGCCCTGGTGAAGATCGGCGCCGGGTAGCCGGCGCTTCAGGGCGGATTGGCGGCCGAGATCGCCGCCTTGCCCGCCCAAACCTAACGTCGGCCCGCGGAGGCCTCGATCAGGCTCACCAGCCCCTTCAGCATGGCCGCCGGGCTCGGCGGACCTCCGGGGATGCGCAGGTCCACGGGCAGCACGGCCTCGACGCCCCCGGCGCAGGCGTAGGAGCCGGCGAACAGGCCTCCGTCGAGCGCGCAGGCGCCGACAGCGACCAGCCACTTCGGCGCCGGCATGGCCGCCCAGGTGCGCTCCAGCGCCTCCTTCATGTTCAGGGTCACGGGGCCGGTGACCAGGAGCACGTCGGCGTGACGCGGCGAGGCGACGAAGCCGAGGCCCAGCCGCGAGAGATCGTAGACGGCGTTGCCGAGGGCGTGGATCTCGAGTTCGCAGCCGTTGCACGAGCCGGCGTCGACGTGGCGGATGGCGAGGCTGCGGCCCAGGCGCCGCCGCGCGGCGGCGTCCAGGCGATTGGCCAGCGCGCGCAGGTCGGCGTCGTCGGGTCCCGGCGCCGTCTCCGTGAGCGGCGTGAGCAGGCCTTCCATGAGGAGACGCGGCAAGGACATCTACAGATCGACCCCGGCGTAGGAACAGTTGAACGACTTGTTGCAGAGCGGGAAGTCGGCGACGATGTT
>DASZQQ010000526.1:0-3937 GCA_035549595.1 Caulobacteraceae bacterium | reverse complement strand
TCAGGTCGATCACCAGCGCGTTGGCGGCGCCCTTGCGGATCAGCGACAGGGCGCCTTCCCTGAGGCTCTTCGAGCCGATGCCGTAGACGGTGAGGTAGAGCGCCTTGGGCTTGAACGGCGCCAGCCGCACCACGCCGCCGTCCGCGGCGATGTCGGCGCCGGTCACGCTCGCGGCGCGATAGCCCGGCGCCCGTACGAACAGCACGCCGCCCGGCGCCTCCAGTCGCACGAGGCCGGAGGCGTCCGCCGCGGCGAAGACCCCGCCGGCCACGGCGTAGCCTTCCTGTGGCGGCGCGCCGGTGCGGGCGTCGACTAGCCGCGCTTCCAGCGCCGGCGCCGCGGCCGGATAGAGCAAGGCCAGCACAGCAGCCAGCATCGCCGCGGCGCGCCTGCGCAAAATCATCGTGTCGCTTCCTTGTCTGCGCCGATCAGCGTCTCGAACCGCCGCCCGCGGTCGGCGTCGGTCACCGGGATGCGCGGCAGGGCCAGGAGGTCCTGGCCGGTCTTCGCCGGTCCGCCGGCGTAGGCGAAGGCGGAGTGGTAGCCGGCGGCCCGCGCGGCCGCTTCGAGGTCGGGATCGACGATGCCGAACGGCCAGGCGAGCTGGTCCACCGGCTTGCCGAGCTCGCGCTCCAGCACCGACCGCGACCTGCCGAGCTGCATCGCCACGAAGGCGCGGTAGTCGGCCTCCGTGCGACGCCGGCGCTCGGTCCTGAAGTTCGGGTGCCAGTAGGTGTGCGACTCGACGTCGACTAGGCCGGACGCCTGCATCTCGCGCAGCTGCGGCCACGTCAGCGCATAGGGCGCGTTGGAGATCGCCGACGGATAGACGAACAGGGTCACCGGGATCCGCGCCTTGCGGATCGCCGGGAAGAGCACGCTGTAGACCGACCTGTGCCCGTCATCGACGGTGATGGCCGCAAAGGGCGAGGCCGGCCGCGGCGCGGTCCCGGCGAGCTCGGCTACGGCCTGGCGAAGGGGCACGATCCGGTATCCGCGGCGAGAGAGGGCGGCGAGCTGGGCCTCGAACGCGGCCATCGTCACGGTGGTCGGCCCGGCCACCGCGGCGTCGAAGCGATGATAGACGAGGATCGGCGCGCCGCCAGCATCGGCCGCGCGGGTGAAGGGCGCCGCCAGAATCAGCGCCAGCCCCGCCGCGAGGGCGGCGGCAAGGTGCGGGCCGCGGGCCGGCCGGACCGTTGCAGATTCCGACTTCGACACCACCCACCCGACGCCACGCGCCGCAGGACTTGCGGCCGGTGACAGACTGCGGCGACGGCGCGACCGGCGCCTTGATCTGGCTCAGACGCCCATCGTCCGCGGCCTGGGCGGCCGCCCGCGGTGTTGGAGCCGCCGGCGTCGACGCGGTCGCCGACGGCTGGTTCGTGGTACAAGGAGTCCGGTCCGGCGCCGCGCGATCGGGGGGCGGTGATGACGCAAGAGGAGCCGCTGGCCGGCGGCGCTGTGAAACAGGTGGTGCGGGTCGGGGACACCGTCCGCCGCGTCCAGGACGGCAACAGCGGCTTCGTCCATCGCTTGCTGCAGCATCTGGAGGCCCGCGGCTTCGCCGGCGCGCCGCGTTTCCTCGGGGTGGACGAGCGGGGCCGCGAGATCCTGACCTACGTCGAGGGCCATGTGGACTGGGACCGCCGGGACGCCCCGCGGCTCGGCGCGACGGACCTGGCGGCGGCGGCGCGGCTGACTCGCGCCTTCCACGACCTGACGGCGGGCACGCCGCTCGCCGGGCGGGACGAGGTCGTCTGCCACAACGACCTTTCGGTGCGAAACAGTGTCTTCAGCGCGCCGGCCGCGCCGCGCGAACTCGTCGCCTTCATCGACTGGGACAACGCCGCCCCGGGCCGACGCCTGCACGACGTGGCGCACCTGGCCTGGCAGTTCGTCGAGCTCGGGCCTACCCACCCCGACGCCGCCCAGGCAGGCGCGCATCTGCGCCTGATCGCCGACGCCTATGGCCTGGGGCCCGAGCGCGCCGATCTCGTCGAGACCATCCTCTGGTGGCAGGACCGGTCCTGGCGCGGGATCGAGGCGGGGGCCGAGGCCGGCGACGCAGCGATGCAGGGCCTGCGCGATCGCGGGGCGGTGTCGGACGTGCGCGCCTCGTTCGCCTGGACGCGCGAGCACCGCGTGGCGTTTGAGGCCGCGGTCGGTTCGTGAGATGAGGCCAGCATGGCCCTCTCCGCCGAAGACCGCCTGAAGCTGCGCGAGCGCTGCGCCCTGGTGCTGCCGGGGTTCGCGACGCCCTCGCCGGCCGACGAGTTCCGCCGCATGGCCGACTGGTGCGCGGCGAACGGCGTCTCGCACGACGTCTATGGCGAGGGGGCGCTGATCGAGGCGTTCGAACGCCGCATCGCCGAGCTCACCGGCAAGGCCGCGGCCGCCTTCATGCCCAGCGGGGTGATGGCCCAGCTGATCGCCGTGCGCCTGTGGACCGAGCGCGCCGGGATCGGCCGCTTCGGCCTGCACCCGACCTCGCACCTGATCCTGCACGAGCGCGAGGCCTGGCAGGCGCTCTTCGGCCTGCACGGCGCCGTGGTCGGGGAGCGCCTGCGCCCCATGACCGCGGCCGACCTGGAGGCGCAGCCCGAGCCGCTGGCGTGCCTGATCGTCGAGCTGCCGATCCGCGAGGCGGGCGGCCAGCTGCCGACCTGGGACGAGCTGGAGGCCCTGAAGGCCCTGGCGGCGCGGCGCGGCATCCCGCTGCACATGGACGGCGCGCGGCTCTGGGAGAGCCGGGCGTTCTACGGCCGTCCGTACGCCGAGATCGCCGAGAGTTTCGCCTCGGTCTACGTCTCCGCCTACAAGGGCCTGGGCGGGATCGCCGGCGCCCTGCTGGCCGGGGACGAGGCCTTCGTCGACCAGGCCAGGGTCTGGCGGCGGCGGATGGGCGGGACGCTGGTCCACCAGAGCCCGATGATCGTCTCGGCGGCCATGCGGCTCGACGAGCGGCTGGCGGCCATGGACGCCTGCTACGCCCGCACCCTGGCGCTGGCCGAGGGTCTGGCCGCGATCCCCGGCTTCCGGGTCAATCCGGTCCGTCCGCAGGCGAACATGCTGCACCTCTACATCGAGGCGCCGGCCGATCAGGTGCTGGAGCGGCGCGACGCCATCGCCGGGCGTGACGGCGTCTGGGTGATCGGCGGCGCCAAGCCGGCCGAGGTCCCGGGCTGGTGCGTCAGCGAGCTCTATGTCGGCGACACCCTCGTGGACCACGCCAACGACGAAGTGCTGCCGCTCTTCCGCGCGCTGCTGGGCTGAGGGTCTGCGGCGAGGCTGGGAGTCGGACGCGCGCCGCAGGTTGGACCACGAAGCACACGAAGCACACGAAGGGGGCCCTGAGCAGCGGCCGCGCGCAGCGCAGTCCTTGTCGACCGCGACGAATGCCATAGCGCAAGGCTTCGCGTCCTTCGCGCTCTTCGCGGTCCATGGCGATCTGCGCCACAGTCCCGACAAAAAACCGCGAAGGACGCGAAGTTCGCGAAGGGCGCGAGGCGGCTGGCGCCGGCCGGGTCTGACGTCGAACGTGTCGGAAATGGTCGCGCCGCTGCGCGTCGCACGGACCCTTCGTGTGCTTCGTGTGCTTCGTGGTCCAAAGTTGAACGCCTGCCCGACCTCGAAGCTGGGCCGTTCAGCATCAGCGAGGAGGTTGCGCCGGTTTGGCCTGGGGGCGCAGTTCCTGGCCGACGCCGGCGCGCTGGGCCTGGGGCAGGCCGGCGGCGAAGTCGACCACGGCGTCCTCGATCCGGCCGCGGGCGGCGAACTCCAGGGTGCGGGCCTGGGCGAGCTTTTCCTTGATCCGGGCGGCGTCCGCCGTCGGCGCGCCGAGCGCCGACCAGGCCTGGTCGCGCAGGTCGCGGCCGGCGAGGATGTTGGGCCGCTGGTCGTGGGTCGCCCGGGCCACGGCCGCGGCGAACGCCCC
>DASZQQ010000525.1:0-18942 GCA_035549595.1 Caulobacteraceae bacterium | reverse complement strand
AACCTCGGTGGCCCGGTTGCGCTACCGCCATATGCAATCCCGTGATATTGAAATCGCTGCATGAGTGATTTCGATTACAACCAGATCCGGCGGCTGGACGGCTCGCTGCTGCTGGTGTTCCGCGAGCTGTTGCGCCGGCGGCGCGCCACCGAGGTTGCGGACCGGCTCGGCCTGAGCCCCTCGGCCATCAGCCACGCGCTGACGCGGCTGCGGGACCTCTTCGGCGATCCGCTCTTCGTGCGCCGTCCGCACGGCCTGGAGCCGACCCGCCGGGCGCTGGAGCTGGGGCCCAAGGTCGACGCCCTTCTGGAGGCGGCCGCTGCGACGCTGGGTTCCGAGCGGGCGTTCGATCCGGGCCAGACCGAGCGGCGATTCGTCCTCGCGGCCCCGGAGTTCGTCAGCGCGGTGATCGGCGCCCCGCTGCTCGACATCTTCGCCGCCGAGGCCCCGCGCGCCTCGTTCGCCATCGTCTCGGTGAACCAGAACGCGGCCATGGAGGGCCTTCGCCGCGGCGCGGTCGACCTCGCCGTGGGGCGGTTCTACGCCATGGCGCCGGGGCTCCAGAGCGAGCTGCTGTACGAGGACGACTACTGCGTCGTCGCGCGGCGGGGCCATCCGCGGATCGACGGCGCCATCGACCTGGAGACCTACGCCGACGCCGGCCTCGTGCTGGCCATGTCCGCCGCCGAGACCGCGAACGACGAGACCCTGCCGGCGCCCAGCCAGGTGCGCATCCGCTGCTTCGTGCCACGCTGGCTGACGGTGCTGTCGATGGTCGCCGCCACCGACGCCATCGGCTCGTGCCCGCGCCGATTCGCCCAGCGCCAGGCCGAAGTCCTCGGCCTGCAGGTGCTGGACATCCCGTTCGAGACCGGCCCCTTCCAGGTGAGCCTCGTCCGCCGCCGCGACAACGCCGACCCGGCCCTCGACTGGCTGCGCGACCAGGTGCGGCGGGCGGCGGCCGCCCCTGCCGACTCCAGCCAGGTCCTGTGATAGGGTGATGTCATGAAGATCCGCGAGCGCATCACGGCGGAACCGGGCAAGATGGGCGGTCGGCCCTGCATCCGGGGTTTGCGAATCCGGGTGACGGACATCCTCGAAATGCTGGCTGGTGGGGCCAGCGAAGCGGAGATCCTGGCGGACTTCCCGGACCTCGTTGCTGAGGATATCCGCGCCGCGCTTGCCTATGCCGCGGAGCAGGTGGACCACCCGATCGTGCTCCCGGCGGCCGAGTGAGGTTCTTGATCGACCAGCAACTCCCGGCGGCGCTGGGGCGCTGGTTCGAAGCAAAGGGCCATGAAGCCGTCCACGTCAGGGATCTCGGTCTCCAGTCCGCTCCGGACGCGGCGCTTTGGACGTGGGCCGTGGCCAACGCGGCCGTGATCGTCAGCAAGGACGAAGACTTCGTGTCGCTGCGCAGTCGCAGGGGCGGCCCGCAGGTGCTCTGGCTGAGGATCGGCAACGCGACCAACGCCTCTCTCGTCCGCCACCTGGAAGCGATCTGGCCGGTTGCGCTGCGGTGTCTCGAGGAAGGCGAATCGATCGTCGAGGCGTGAACGCCGGGATGGGCGGGGGGCTCTGCACATGACCGAAGACACCGACGTCACCGGCGCGGCGCTGAAGGCGGCGCTGGACGATCCCATGCAGGACGTGGGGGTGGCGCTGGAGGCGCCCGCCAAGACCTGGCGGCTGGTGATCGGCTCGGTGGAGTTCTGGGCCCTGGTCGGCGGGGTCTCGGCGATCGTGACGGCGGCCACGGCCGTGGCGGCGGTGTTCATCGGCCTTGGCCAGCTGAAGATCGCCCGCGACCTGCAGGTGATGGATTCGACCTACCAGTCCTGGAACGCCCTCAACCAGGCGACCCTCGCCAACCCGGAACTGGCCTGCCCGAACACCGACGAGAAGTTCCGCCGCCTGATGACCACGGCCGATCCGCGCTCGGTGAACGGCGGCACCTACCAGGACCGGTACACGGCCTACGGGTACATGATGATCACCACCTTCGAGCAGATCCTGCAGATGGCGCCCCATGATCGGCGGTGGGAGTTCCTGATCCAGGAGCGGGTGCGGTGCAATGCCCCGGCCATTCGCGCGCTCATGGCCGAGGGCACGTACGAAAAACGCTATTCCTGCCGCCTAAGACGCGTTATCGCCCAGGCGCTGAATCAGCCCCAGCCGATTTGCCGAGAGGACGACGAGTAGCCGCGCATGCCCAAGGCCAAGGTCAACGGCGTCGAGATCGAGTTCGAGAACGGCATGACCGTTCTGCAGGTCGCGGAACTGGCCGGGGAGGAGATCCCCCGCTTCTGCTACCACGAGCGCCTTTCCATCGCCGGCAATTGCCGGATGTGCCTCGTCGAGGTGAAGCCCGGTCCGCCCAAGCCGCAGGCCAGCTGCGCCCTGCCGGCCGCCGACAACCAGGAGATCTTCACCGACACGCCGATGGTGAAGAAGGCGCGCCAGGGGGTGATGGAGTTCCTGCTCATCAACCACCCGCTGGACTGCCCGATCTGCGACCAGGGCGGCGAGTGCGACCTGCAGGACCAGTCGATGGGCTACGGCCGCGACGGCACCCGTTATGAGGAGAACAAGCGGGCCGTCGAAGAGAAGTACATGGGTCCACTGATCAAGACGGTGATGACCCGGTGCATCCAGTGCACCCGCTGCGTGCGCTTCGTCACCGAGATCGCCGGCGTGCCCGACATCGGCCTGATCAGCCGCGGCGAGGACGTCGAGATCACCACCTACCTCGACAAGGCCGTGGCCAGCGAGCTGTCGGCCAACGTCATCGACCTTTGCCCGGTCGGCGCCCTGACCTCCAAGCCCTACGCCTTCAACGCCCGGCCGTGGGAGCTGAAGAAGACCGAGAGCGTCGACGTGATGGACGCCCTGGGCTCGGCGATCCGCGTCGATGCGCGCGGGCCGGCCGTGCTGCGCGTGCTGCCGCGGGTCAACGACGACATCAACGAGGAGTGGATCTCCGACAAGACCCGCTACGCCTGCGACGGGCTTTCCCGGCAGCGTCTCGACCGCCCGTACGTCCGCAAGGGCGGCAAGCTCGTACCGGCGACGTGGCCGGAAGCCCTGGATCTCGTGGCCGCCAAGCTGAAGGCCGCCTCGCCCGACCGCGTCGGGGTCATCGCCGGCGACCTGCAGGACGCCGAATCGATGAAGGCCGCGCTCGACCTCTTCGGCGGCGCCGGGGTGAAGAACCTCGACTGCCGCCAGGACGGCACGGTCCTGGGCGCCGGCCCGCGCGAGAGCTGGCTGTTCAATTCCACGATCGCCGGCATCGAGAACGCCGACGTCATCCTGCTGGTCGGGACCAACCCGCGCCTCGAGGCGCCGGTGCTGAACGCGCGCTTCCGCAAGCTGTGGCTGGCCGGCAAGACGCGGTTCGGCGTGATCGGCGAAGCTGCCGACCTGACCTATGGCTACGACCACCTCGGAACCGGCCCAGCGGCGCTTGCCGGCCTCGCCAAGAGCAAGTCCGACTTCGCCAAGGCGCTCAAGGAGGCGAAGAACCCGGCCATCGTCATCGGCCAGGGCGCGCTGGCGCGGCCCGACGGCGCGGCGGTGCTGAAGGCGGCGGCCGCGGCGGCCAAGGCGTTCGGCGTCGTGCGCGAAGGCTGGAACGGCTGGAACGTGCTGCACACCGCCGCCGCCCGCGTCGGCGGCCTCGACCTGGGCTTCGTGCCCGGCGAGGGCGGCAAGAGCGCCAGCGAAATGGTGCAGAAGGGCGCGCTCGACGTGCTCTTCCTGCTCGGCGCCGACGAGATCGACCTGAAGGGCTCCGACGCCTTCGTCGTCTACCTGGGCACGCACGGCGACGCCGGGGCGCACCGGGCCGACGTGATCCTGCCGGGCGCCGCCTACACCGAGAAGGCCGGCCTCTACGTCAACACCGAGGGCCGCGTGCAGCGCGGCGAGCGGGCCGTGTTCCCGAAGGGCGAGGCCCGGGAAGACTGGGCGATCCTCAGGGCCCTGTCCGAGCGCGCGGGGGCCAAGCTGCCCTACGACACCCTCGAACAGTTGCGCGCCAGGCTGTTCGCCAACCATCCGAGCTTCGGCCAGATCGACTATGCGCCCGGCTCGGTCCCGGCGGCGGTCGACCTTTCGGGCCTCGGCGCGGACGGCGACCTGGCCGACGTGCCGTTCCAGAGCCCGGTGAAGGTGTTCCACCTGACCAATGCGATCGCGCGCGCCAGCGTGACCATGGCCGAATGCGCCGCCCTGGCGTCGGGCGCGGCCAAGATCGCCGCGGAATAGGGGAGGGGCTTCGTGGATTTCTGGACTACCCCCGGCGGCTGGTTCCTGCTGCACATCGGCCAGATCCTGGCCGTCACCATGTGGCTCCTGATCTCGCTCGCCTTCTTCATGTGGGGCGACCGCAAGGTCTGGGCCGGCGTGCAGATGCGCAAGGGCCCCAACGTGGTCGGGCCGTTCGGCCTGCTGCAGTCCTTCGCCGACCTGTTCAAGTTCGTGCTCAAGGAGATCGTCGTCCCCGCCGGGGCCGACAAGTTCGTCTTCCTGCTGGCGCCGATCATCACCTTCGCCCTGGCGATCGTCGCCTGGGCCGTGATCCCGCTCGCGCCCGGCTGGGTGATCGCCAACATCAACGTCGGCGTCCTCTACCTCTTCGCCATCTCCTCGCTCGGCGTCTACGGCATCATCATGGGCGGCTGGGCGTCGAACTCGAAGTACCCGTTCCTGGGCTCCCTGCGCTCGGCCGCGCAGATGGTCAGCTACGAGGTCTCGATCGGCTTCGTGATCATCACCGTGATCCTGCTGACCGGAACGATGAGCCTGCAGGGCATCGTCGAGCAGCAGGCCGGCGGCTTCTGGAACTGGAACTTCCTGGGCGGTCGCGGCGGTCCCCAGCACCTCCTCGCCGCCGTGATCATGATCCCGATGGCGGTGATCTTCTTCATCTCGGCCCTGGCCGAGACCAACCGTCCGCCGTTCGACCTGCCCGAGGCCGAGTCCGAACTCGTCGCCGGCTACCAGGTCGAATACTCGTCGTCGCCCTTCCTGCTGTTCATGATCGGCGAGCTCGGCAACATCATCCTGATGTGCGCCATGATCTCGATCCTGTTCTTCGGTGGCTGGCACGCGCCGTTTCCGATCCCGTTCGTCGACGACTTCATCAAGTCCGAGGGACCGACGGCGTGGAGCTTCTACGGCTTCGCCTGGATGTTCGCGAAGATCATCTTCTTCTTCTTCCTGTTCGCCATGGCCAAGGCGATCGTGCCCCGTTACCGCTACGACCAGCTGATGCGCCTGGGCTGGAAGGTGTTCCTGCCCACCTCGCTCGTCGCGGTCGTGCTGGTGGGCGGGCTGAAGGTCTACGGGCTCCTCGGGTGATCCGGATGCTCGCCATCCTCTCCATCGCCTCGGCCTTGTCGGCCTGCGCCCAGAGCTACGGGCTGAACGAGGGGGATGCGAGCTACGACGCCATCCGCCGGGCCAGCGACGACTGCAAGGCCAAGGGCGGCGTCATCCAGTTGAAGAAGGGCGGCGACGTGACCGAGCTGTCCGACTACGAGTGCAAGATCGGCAAGGGAAGCTGATGTTCCAACGCATCAACCAGGCCATCCGGGGCGCGGCGCTGATGGACTTCGTCGGCGCCTTCGGCCTCGCCATGGGCTACATGTTCAAGCACAAGGCGACCGTGCTCTATCCCAACGAGCGCGGTCCCCAGAGCCCGCGCTTCCGCGGCGAGCACGCGCTGCGGCGCTATCCCAACGGCGAGGAGCGCTGCATCGCCTGCAAGCTGTGCGAGGCGATCTGCCCGGCCCAGGCGATCACCATCGAGGCCGAGCCGCGCGAGGACGGCAGCCGGCGCACGACCCGCTACGACATCGACATGGTCAAGTGCATCTACTGCGGCCTGTGCCAGGAGGCCTGCCCGGTGGACGCCATCGTCGAGGGGCCGAACGTGGAGTTCGCCGTCGAGACGCGCGAGGAGCTCTACTACGACAAGGAGCGCCTGCTCGCGAACGGCGACCGCTGGGAACGGCAGATCGCCAAGAACCTGGAACTGGACGCTCCCTACCGCTGAGGTGGGGGGGCGTTGGAGAGAGGGGCGGGTTCAGGGGCATGGGGCGCAAAATCGGTCAAAAGCCGGTTCCCACCGTCGCTGAACACGCTATGACACCGGCGCGACTCGAAGCGGCCTCTTTCGGCCCCGGGACGCGCCTGCGAATGACGGGAGTTCGAACGGCCTAATGCTGCTCCAGGCGATCGCCTTCTGGCTGCTCGCGGCGGGAACCGTGGTCTCGGGATTCAGCGTCGTCTCGGCGCGCAACCCCGTGCACTCGGTGCTGTTCCTGATCGCGGCCTTCTTCTCCGCCGCCGGCCTCTTCGTCCTGATGGGCGCGGAGTTCCTGGCCATGCTGCTGGTCGTCGTCTACGTCGGCGCCGTCGCGGTGCTGTTCCTGTTCGTCGTCATGATGCTCGACGTCGACTTCGCCGCCCTGCGCCAGGGCTTCGCGCGCTACCTGCCGATCGGCGGCCTGGTCGGCGGCTTCCTGACCATCGAGATGGTGATCGTCGCCTTCAGCGTGGCGGAGAAGGGCGCGGCCTCGCACCAGACGGGCGCCATGGCCTCGGCGGCCGGCGTGACCAACGCCGAGACGATCGGCCGGGTGCTCTACACCGACTACGTCTACTTCTTCCAGGCGGCCGGCATGGTGCTGCTGGTGGCCATGATCGGGGCCATCGTCCTGACCCTGAAGCACCGCGAAGGCGTCAAGCGCCAGGACATCGCCGCCCAGGTCGCCCGCACCCCGGGCAAGGGCATGCGCATCGTCACCATCAAGTCCGGGGAGGGGATCTGAGGCCCATGGAAATCGGACTGGCGCACTACCTGGGCGTGGCCGCGATCCTGTTCACGATCGGGGTCTTCGGCATCTTCGTGAACCGCAAGAACGTCATCGTCATCCTGATGTCGATCGAGCTGATCCTGCTGGCGGTGAACATCAACCTGGTCAGCTTCTCGGTGTTCCTGCACGACGTCGTCGGCCAGATCTACGCGATGTTCGTGCTGACCGTCGCGGCCGCCGAGGCGGCCGTGGGCCTGGCGATCCTAGTCACCTTCTTCCGCAACCGCGGCGACATCGCCGTGGACGACGCCTCGATGATGAAGGGCTGAGATGACCCCCGAGACCATCGTCACCCTCGTCGTCCTGCTGCCGCTCCTGGGCGCTGCGATCGCGGGCCTGTTCGGCCGGCGCATCGGCGACGTCCCCTCCCAGGCGGTCACTACCGGTCTGCTGTTCGTCTCCTGCCTGCTGGGCTGGACCACCTTCATCCACGTGATGACGCACGGCTGGCAGCCGTTCACGGTCGAGCTCGCGCGCTTCATCGACGTCGGCAAGTTCCGCTCCGCCTGGAGCGTGCGCATCGACACCCTGTCGGCGGTGATGCTGGTGGTGGTCACCACCGTCTCGGCGCTCGTGCACCTCTACTCCTGGGCCTACATGGCCGAGGACGAGCACAAGCCGCGCTTCTTCGCCTACCTCAGCCTCTTCACCTTCGCCATGCTGGCGCTGGTGACGGCCGCCGACTTCATGCAGCTGTTCTTCGGCTGGGAAGGCGTGGGCCTGGCCAGCTACCTGCTGATCGGCTTCTGGTACCACAAGCCCACGGCCAACGCCGCGGCGATCAAGGCCTTCGTGGTCAACCGGGTCGGCGACTTCGGCTTCGCGCTCGGCATCATGACCGTGTTCTGGTCGTTCGGATCGATCAATTTCGCCGAGGTGTTCGCCGCCGTGCCGGCGCACGCGGCCCAGAGCTGGAACTTCATCGGCCAGACCTGGAGCCTGATGGACCTGGCCTGCGCGCTGCTGTTCGTCGGCGCCATGGGCAAGTCGGCCCAGTTCTTCCTGCACACCTGGCTGCCGGACGCCATGGAAGGCCCGACCCCGGTCAGCGCCCTGATCCACGCGGCGACCCTGGTCACCGCCGGCGTCTACATGGTCTGCCTCTTGTCGCCTATGTTCGAGCATGCGCCGGTGGCGCGCGAGATCGTCACCCTGGTCGGGGCCGTGACCGCGCTCTTCGCCGCCACCGTCGGCCTGGCGCAGAACGACATCAAGCGGGTCATCGCCTATTCGACCTGCTCGCAGCTCGGCTACATGTTCTTCGCCGCCGGCGTCGGCGCCTACCAGGGCGCCATGTTCCACCTGTTCACCCACGCCTTCTTCAAGGCGCTGCTGTTCCTGGGCGCCGGCTCGGTGATCATGGGCATGCACCACGAGCAGGACATGCGGAAGATGGGCGGGCTGTGGAAGCTGATGCCCGTCACCTACGCGGTGATGATGATCGGCACGCTGGCCATCACCGGCGTCGGCCTGCCGATACCGATCGCCGGCCACGAGTTCGGCTTCGCCGGCTTCTACTCCAAGGACGCGATCATCAATTCGGCCTTCGCGGCGGCCTATGGCGGGGGCCACGTGAACCCGTTCGCCTCGTTCGCCTTCATGGTCGGCATCGTCGCGGCGGGCCTGACCAGCTTCTACTCGTGGCGGCTGGTGTTCATGACCTTCCACGGCACGCCGAAGTGGGCGCACGCCGGCCACGACGACGCGCACGGCCACGCCGACGATCACGCGTCCCACGCCCAGATCGAGACCCACACCGAGCCGCTGCCCGACCACGACGACCACGGCCATGGGCATGGCCACGACCACACCCCGCACGAGAGCAGCTGGGTGGCCCTCGTGCCGCTGCTGGTCCTGGCCCTGGGCGCCCTGGCGGCCGGCTTCGTGTTCGCGCCGCAGTTCATCGGCGAAGGCCGCGACGAATTCTGGGGCGCGGCCATCGCGCACCTGCCGACCAACCACGTGCTCGACTACGAACACCTGCTGACGGCGCCCGTGATCTGGGCCCCGCTGGCGGTGACCGCCGCCGGCTTCTTCGCCGCCTGGTGGGCCTACATCCCCAACGAGGGGCTGGGCGCGCGGATCGCCGCGCGCAAGGGGCCGCTCTGGACCTTCCTCTACAACAAGTGGTTCTTCGACGAGCTCTATGACGCCACCTTCGTGCGCCTGGCCAAGGTCCTCGGCGACCTGTTCTGGAAGGGCGGCGACCAGAAGATCATCGACGGCCTGGGTCCCGACGGCGTCTCGGCGGTGAGCTACGCGGTCGGCAAGGGGGCGGGCCGGCTGCAGACCGGCTACGTCTACCACTACGCCTTCGTCATGCTGCTCGGCGTGGCGGGACTCCTTTCCTTCGCTCTGTGGGCGTTCTCGTGATGGGCGGCATCCTTTCCCTCACCACCTTCGCGCCCCTGATCGGGGCGGCGGCGATCCTGGTGCTGCGCTTCGTGGCGCGCGACGAAGACCGCGCGGCCTCGGCGGCGCGCTGGATCGCCCTGGCGACCACCATCGCGACCCTGGCGCTGTCGATCCTGCTGGTGGCGCAGTTCGACGCCTCGCAGGCGGGGTTCCAGTTCGTCGAGGACATGCCCTGGTTCGCGGGGCTGCACTACCGCATGGGCGTCGACGGCATCTCGGTGCTGTTCGTGCTCTTGACGGCGTTCCTGATGCCGCTGTGCATCGCCGCCAGCTGGAAGTCGATCACCACCCGGGTGGTCGAGTACATGATCGCCTTCCTCGTCCTCGAGGCCCTGGTGATCGGCGTCTTCTGCGCCCTCGACCTGATCCTGTTCTACCTGTTCTTCGAAGGCCAGCTGATCCCGATGTTCCTGATCATCGGCATCTGGGGCGGCAAGAACCGCGTCTATGCGGCCTTCAAGTTCTTCCTCTACACCCTGCTCGGCTCGGTGCTGATGCTGGCCGCGATCCTGGCCATGATCCTGATCGCCCACACCTCGTCGATCCCCGAGCTGATGGCGTTCAAGTTCGCCCCCTCGGTGCAGACCTGGCTGTGGCTGGCCTTCTTCGCCTCGTTCGCGGTGAAGATGCCGATGTGGACGGTGAATACCTGGCTCCCGGACGCCCACGTCGAGGCGCCGACCGCAGGCTCGGTGATCCTGGCCGGCATCCTGCTGAAGATGGGCGGCTACGGCTTCATGCGCTTCAGCCTGCCGATGTTCCCGAACGCCAGCTGGGAATTCACGCCGCTGATCTTCGCGCTGAGCGTGATCGCGATCGTCTACACCTCCCTGGTCGCCTTCCGTCAGACCGACATCAAGAAGCTGATCGCCTATTCGTCGGTGGCCCACATGGGCTTCGTCACCATGGGCATCTTCTCCGGCAACCTGCAGGGCGAGCAGGGCGCGATCTTCCAGATGCTGAGCCACGGCCTGATCTCCGGCGCGCTCTTCCTCTGCGTCGGTGTCGTCTACGACCGCATGCACACGCGCGAGATCGCCTTCTACGGCGGCCTCGTGAACCGGATGCCCTGGTACGCGGCGGTGTTCATGCTGTTCACCATGGGCAACGTCGGCCTGCCGGGGACCAGCGGCTTCGTCGGCGAGATCCTGACCATGACCGGGACCTACGGCGCCTCGACCTGGACGGCCTTCATCGCCGCCACGGGCGTCATCCTGTCGGCGGTCTACGCGCTCACCCTCTACCGGCGCGTGGTCTTCGGCCAGATGACCAATCCGGCGCTTGCCGGAATCGGCGACCTGGAATGGCGCGAGACCTTCATCTTCGCGCCGCTGATCCTCTTCACCCTGCTCCTGGGCGTGCAGCCGAACCTGGTGTTCCACGTCACGGAAGCGTCCGTTCAACAACTCGTCTCCGCCTTCTCGGCGGCGACGCGGTAGAGGCCCGGCGATGGACTTCTCCAGCTTCCTCGCTTGGCCCGAGATCGTCCTGGGCGTCGGGGCCATGGCGCTTCTGGTGCTGGGCGCCTTCGCGCCGCGCCAGACCACGGCCTGGAGCATCGGCGGCATCCTGGTGCTGCTGGCCGCCGCGGTGTTCGCCGCTGAAGGTCCGAGCGGCCGCGCGTTCGCCGGCGGGCTCGTCGCCGACCCGCTGGCCGTCTTCGCCAAGGTCGCCATCTACCTGGCAAGCGCCGTCGCCATTCCGCTCGGCGACGCCTGGATGGCCAAGCGCGGCACGCGGCGCTTCGAGTTCCCGGTGCTGGTGATCCTGGCCGCGCTCGGCATGGGCATGATGGCCTCGGCCGGCGACCTGATCAGCCTCTACGTCGGCATCGAGCTGCACTCCCTGGCGCTCTACATCCTGGCCGCCTTCCAGCGCGACGACGCCAAGAGCTCCGAAGCCGGCCTGAAGTACTTCGTCCTGGGCGCGCTCTCGTCGGGCCTGCTGCTCTACGGCGCCTCTCTGATCTACGGCTTCGCCGGCTCGACCCACTTCGACGTCATCGCCGCCGCCGTGCAGGGCGGGGCGCACACCGGCGTCCTCTTCGGCCTGGTGTTCCTGATCTGCGGCATCGCCTTCAAGGTCTCGGCCGCGCCGTTCCACATGTGGACGCCGGACGTCTACGAGGGCGCGCCGACGCCGATCGTCGGCTTCTTCGCCGGGGCGCCCAAGCTGGCCGCCATGGCGCTGTTCGCCCGGATCCTGACCGAGGGCTTCGGCGGCGCCGTCGAGCAGTGGCGCCAGGTCGTCGCCCTGATCGCCCTGCTGTCCGTGGCCGTCGGCGCCTTCGCGGGCCTGGCCCAGAAGAACCTGAAGCGCCTCTGGGCCTATTCCTCGATCGCCAACATCGGCTACGCCCTCGTGGGCCTCGCCGCCGGCGACAAGGCGGGCGTGCAGTCGATGCTGATGTTCATGGTGCTCTACACCATCGACGTCACCGGCTTCTTCGCCTGCCTGGCGGCGCTGAACCGCGACGGCCGGCCGATGGAGACCTTCGACGACTTCGCCGGCCTGATGCGCGAGCGGCCGGGCCTGGCCCTGGCCATGACCGCCTTCTCGCTGTCGGCGCTGGGCCTGCCGCCGTTCAGCGGCTTCTTCGCCAAGTTCTACGTCTTCAAGGCGGCGATCAGCGCCGGCGGCTACATGCCGGCCGTGGCCGTCGCCTCCCTGGTCGGCAGCGTGGTGGCGGCGTTCTACTACCTGCGCCTGATCAAGGTGATGTGGCTGGACCCGGCCCCGGGCCGGACCGACGCGCCGTCGGGCGGCGCGGTGGCGGTGGCCTACGCCACGGCGCTCTTCGCCTGTCCGCTGGTGCTGGGCGCGCTGATCTTCCTCGATCCCCTGGCCCAGGCCGCCGCCGCGGCGGTCGCCCATTAGGATCGGGGCAGGGGTGTCGTTCCCGCCGATCGAGGCGCTGGACGAGATCGACTCCACCAATGCGGAGGCCCGCCGCCGCGCCGAGGCCGGCGAGACGGGGCCCGTCTGGATCACCGCCGAGCGCCAGACCGCCGGCCGCGGCCGGCGCGGCCGGTCCTGGGAGACGGGCAAGGGCAACCTCGCCGCAACCCTGCTCTGCGTCACCGACAAGCCGCCGGTCGAGGCCGCGCAGGTGTCGTTCGTCGCGGCGCTGGCCGTCGCGGACCTGGCCTGCGCTTACGTGCCGGCGAGCCTCGTCGCCCTGAAGTGGCCGAACGACCCGCTGATCGGCGGCAGGAAGGCGAGCGGCGTCCTGGTCGAATCCGGGACCCATCCGGGCGGCGGCCTTTGGCTCGCGGTCGGCATCGGCGTGAACCTCGCCACCCCGCCGGTGTCGCCGGAGCGGCCGGCGACCAGCTTCGCCGAGCACATGCGGCGCCCGCCGCCCAGGCCGCTCGAGGCGCTGCAGGTCCTGGCCGAGGCGTTCGAGCGCTGGCGCGGGGTCTGGGAGAGCGCCGGGTTCCCCGCCATCGCCGAGGCCTGGACCGCGCGCGCCTTCGGCCTCGGCGAGCGCTGCGTGGCGCGGCTCGCCAACGAATCGGTCGAGGGGATCGCCGAAGGGCTGGACGCGGACGGCGCCTTGAGGCTTAGGACGGCGAGCGGCGCTATCCGCCGCATCACCGCCGGCGACGTCTTCTTCTGACGCCGGCCTTTTCGGGAACCCCCATGCTTCTGGCCATCGACGAGGGCAACACCAACACGGTCTTCGCCGTTCACGACGGCGACAACTGGATCGCCCAGTGGCGGGCGGCCACCGACATGACCCGGACGGCCGACGAATACGCCGTCTGGCTGTCGCAGCTGCTGAACATGGCCGGCCTGGCGCTGGGCGCCCTCGATTCCTGCATCATCTCGACCGTGGTGCCGCAGTCGCTGTTCAACCTGCGCAACCTCGCTCGCCGCTATCTCAAGGTCGAGCCGATGGTGATCGGCGAGAACGTCGACCTCGGCATCGAGATCCGCATCCAGAAGCCTTCGGAAGCGGGCGCAGACCGCCTGGTCAACGCCATCGGCGCGCACATCAGCTTTCCAGGCCCGCTGCTGGTGATCGATTCCGGCACAGCGACCACCTTCGACGTCGTCGCCGCCGACGGCGGCTTCGAGGGCGGGGCGATCGCGCCTGGCATCAACCTCTCCATGCAGGCGCTGCACACCGCCGCGGCGCGCCTGCCGCGCGTGGCCATCCAGAAGCCGCCGCGCGTGATCGGCACCGACACCGTCTCGGCCATGCAGACCGGCGTCTTCTGGGGCTACATCTCCCTGATCGAGGGCCTCGTTCGCCGGTTCAAGGACGAGTACGGCCAGCCGATGACGGTGGTCGGCACCGGCGGCGTCGCCAGCCTGTTCGAGAACGCCACCTCGGTCATCGACAAGTGGGATCACGACCTGACCATCAAGGGTCTCTTGGAAATCTGGCGCCGCAACCCCAGTTTCCGCGCCAGATGAACGCCTCCCCGCAAGACGAACTCGTGTTCCTGCCGCTCGGCGGCTCGAACGAAATTGGCATGAACTTCAACCTTTACGGCTTCGGTCCGCCGCATGCGCGCAAGTGGATCGTGGTCGACCTGGGGGTCACCTTCGGCGACCAGACGACGCCGGGCGTCGAGATCATCCTGCCGGACCCGGCCTTCATCGAGGAACACGCCGACGACATCCTCGGCATCGTGCTGACCCACGCGCACGAGGACCACATCGGCGCCGTCGCCTGGCTGTGGCCGCGGCTCAAGGCGCCGCTCTACGCCACGCCCTTCACCGCCTTCCTTTTGCGCGAGAAGCTGCGCGAGGCCGACCTCCTGGACGAGGCGCACATCACCGAGGTGCCGCTGGGCGGCCAGGTGAGCCTCGGCCCGTTCGAGGTCACGCTGCTGACGCTGACGCACTCGATCCCCGAGCCCAATGGCCTGGCCATCAAGACCCCCCTCGGCACGATCCTGCACACCGGCGACTGGAAGATCGACCCGGACCCGCTGACCGGCGCCCCCACCGACGAGGCGGCGATCCGCCGGCTCGGCGACGAGGGCGTGCTGGCCATGGTGTGCGATTCCACCAACGTCTTCGTCGACGGCGAGGCGGGGTCCGAGGCCGGGGTGCGCGACACCCTGCACGCCCTGATCGGCCAGCTGAAGGGCAAGATCGCCGCCGCCTGCTTCGCCTCCAACGTCGCGCGCATGGACACCATCATCCGCGCCGCCCAGGCCAACGACCGCCGGGTCTGCCTCGTCGGCCGCTCGATGATCCGCATGGCGGCGGCGGCGCGCTCGGTCGGGCTGCTGCAGGGGATCGCGCCGTTCGTCTCTGACGCCGAGGCCGGCTACTTCCCGGCCGACAAGATCCTCTACCTGTGCACCGGCAGCCAGGGCGAGCCGCGCGCGGCGCTCTCGCGCATCGCCGACGGCACGCACGGCCACGTCAGCCTGGGCCCCGGCGACGCCTGCATCTTCTCCTCGCGGGTGATCCCCGGGAACGAGGTGCCGATCCGCAACCTGCAGAACAAACTCGCCGACCGCGGCGTGCGCCTCTACACCGAGCGCGACCACCCGGGCATCCACGTCTCCGGCCACCCGTGCCGCGACGAGCTGAAGCGCATGTACCAGTGGGCGCGGCCGACCATCGCCGTGCCGACCCACGGCGAGCGCCGCCACCTGCTGGAGCACGTGAACCTCGCCAAGGACCTGCAGGTGCCCCAGGCCCTGGCCCCTCGCAACGGCGACATGGTCCGCCTGGCGCCCGGCCTGGTGACGATCGTCGACGAGGTGCCGGCTGGCCGTCTCTACGTCGACGCGGGCATGGTCACGGCCGAGAACGGCGATGCGCTGCGCGAGCGGCGCCATGCGGCCTACAACGGCATGCTCACCATCGCCATCGCCCTCGACCGCAAGGGCCGGCTGGTGTCCGGTCCGCAGGTGCGGGTGATCGGCCTGCCCGGCGACGAGGACTATTCGCTGGACGACGCCGCCGACGATCTCGCCGACGAGGCCGAGGCCGCCTTCAAGCGGCTCAAGGCCGAGGACCGCGACGACGACGACGCCGTCGAGACCGCGCTCTCCCGCGCCGTGAAGAAGGCCGCCTTCCGCATCTGGGAGCGCCGCCCGGTGGTCGAGACCACGGTGCTGAGGATCTGATGCTGATCGTCGCCGGCGCCACGGGCTACGGCGTCTGGCCGGACAACACCGTCGGCGGCCTGCGCCGATGCCTAGAGGCGCCCGTCGACGGCGTCGAGATCGACGCTGTGATGACCGCCGACGGCCACGTCGTCGCCCACCACGACTATCGGCTCTCCCGCCGCCAGACCCGGCTGGGCGGCGCCTGGCTGACCGAGCCGGGTCCGGTGATCAAGGACATCTCGCTTTCCGACCGGCGCCGCTACGACGTCGGCCGCACCCGGCCGGGCGCCGAGAATCCGCGCTACCCGCACCGCGGCCACCTGGACGGCGAGGCCGTGCCGACGCTGGACGAGCTCTTCGCGGCGCTCGTCGCAGCCGAAGGGCCGCGCCGCTGGTTCTACATCGAGATCAAGACCGACCCGACCGATCCCGCCCTGTCGCCGGACTTCGACGCCATCACCCGCAAGGTCGTCGCCGCCATCGAGGCGCACGGCTACCAGGACCGCGCCAAGATCATCGCCTTCGACTGGCGCGTCCTGCGCCTGGCCGCTGCGACGAACCCCGACATCGCCACCGCGCACCTGACCGTGCCGGCGGATTCGCCGTGGGCCGAGGCCTTCCGGCCCGCCGACCGTCCATCCCCCTGGCTCGACGGCTGCGACCCGCGCCACCACGGCGGCTCCGACCTCGCCGCCATCAAGGCCCACGGCGGCATGGAATGGTCGCCCTACTGGACCGACGTCACGCCCGAGCGCGTCGAGGAGGCGAGGTCGCTCGGCCTCAAGGTCGGCCCCTGGGGCCTCTCCAAGCCCGCCGACATCGCCGCGATGAAGGCGCTGGGCGTCTGGAGCGCGACCGTGTCAGGGCCCGACTGGGGCTAGACTAGCGGCCGGTCCGGCGGCGCCGGAGTGTGGGCGAAGCCCATTTGAAATTGTCCACGAACCACACGAACCACACGAACAGGCCCAGCCTGTCCGCAGCCGTCGCGCATACCCGAACCCGTTCGTGTGGTTCGTGTGGTTCGTGGACAAATCTAACGGCGCCTGCGGCGCTTTAGAACGACCGTGGAAGGGCTCACCCCGCAGCGGCCTGGCTCACGGCGCCGTAGCGGCGGTCGCGGCGGTGGAAATCGGCGACGGCTTCGGCGAGGTGTTCCGGGGTGAAGTCGGGCCAGAGCACGTCGGTGAAGAAGAGCTCGGCGTAGGCGCATTCCCACAGGAGGAAGTCCGACAGCCGCTTCTCGCCGCCGGTGCGGATCATCAGGTCCACGGCCTCGGCCTCGTCGCCGCCGGCGAGGCGGCGGCCGAAGTCCTCCAGGCTCAGCACATTGGCGGCGCACTCGGCCGCCGCCTGCACGATCTGCTCGCGCGCCGAATAGTCGATGGCGATGCGCAGGTGCACGTCGCCGTCGCGGCTCGCCGCCTCGATGCGGGCGATGGACGCCAGGAGGTGCGGCGGCAGGCGGTCGCGGCGGCCGATCAGCGTGAGGCGCGCGCCACGCTCGATGAGCTTCCAGGCATCGTCATGGAGATACTGTTCCAGGAGGCGCATCAGGCCCGCGACCTCGTCCGGCGGGCGCTTCCAGTTGTTGGAGCCGAAGGCGAACAGGGTCAGCGTCGTGACGCCCAGCTCCGAGGCGGCCTCGACGATGCGGCGCACGGTCCTGGCGCCCTCGAGATGGCCGGCCGGGCGCGGCAGGCCGCGGCGCGTCGCCCAGCGGCCGTTGCCATCCATGGCGATGGCGACGTGGAAGCCGCTCATGCGCCGGCCCCCTTCAGGACCGGATGGCCGGGGAGGGCGGTCCTGGCCGCCTCGGCCGCGTCGCGCA
The DNA here is from genome assembly GCA_035549595.1 of Caulobacteraceae bacterium. Lineage (GTDB taxonomy): Bacteria > Pseudomonadota > Alphaproteobacteria > Caulobacterales > Caulobacteraceae > Acaudatibacter. Next base: position 1,735 of record DASZQQ010000525.1, on the reverse strand, counting down.
CGACCTGCTCGAGCACAGCGAGATAGTCGAGGTAGCGGCGCCGGCCCTCGTCCGTGATCCGCACCAGCGTCTGCGGCCGGTTGTTCTCGAAGCCCTTCGAGACCTCCACGAAGCCGGCCTCCTGCAGGGTGGCGATGTGTCGGCTGAGGTTGCCGTCGGTGAGGTCGCACAGGCGCCGCAGATCGGCGAAGGCGAGGCCCTTCGGATGGCCGACGAGGGAGGTCAGCACCCCGAGGCGCGCGCGCTCGTGGATGACACGGTCGAGGCCGTCGTAGGCGTAGCGGCCCGGTTCCTCAGCCGGCATGGGCGTCGTCCCCCGAAAGGCGCAGCACCGCGGCGACCAGGGCCTGGCCGACGGCGAACGGCACGCCCATCGCCCAGGGGGCGAAGCTGGCCGGCCCGGAGGCGAAGGCGAGGCAGAGCAGGCCCGTGCCCAGGTACCAGAAGCCGACGACGGCGATCGCCCTGGGCAGGAAGCGGCAGGAGGCGAAGACGCCGAGGGCGAACACCACCTGCCAGAGGCCCGGCATCATCCAGAGGCTCTGCGGGGCGAAGAGCGCCAGAACCGCGGTGATGGCGCCGCCGGCGACCGCGGCCGGCAGGAACTGTTCGACCGCCGCGCGCAGCATGTCGCCGGCGAGGCTGGAGTGGATGCGCCTGGAGCGCCCGACCATCTCGACACCGATGACCACCGCCGACAGCGCCGCGACGCCGGTCCAGAGCCCGAGCCAGGCGCCCGTGTTCGCGGCCGGGTCGGGCAGCCAGGCGGCCTGGGCGAGCGCCGCGCCGCCCGCCAGCGCCGCTGTGATCGCGAACGCGCGCGGGCCGTAGCCGCGGAACTCCGTGGCCCGCGCCATCTGGCTGCGCAGGGCGCTGATCTGTTCGAGGGCCCGATCGTATTCGGTCATCCGGATTCCCATGCTTTGCGATGCAAAGTACACGGCGATGCAGGGCCTGTCGACAGGGTATGTCGTTACGTCCCGTTTCCGCGGACGCCGGGACGCGCTAGAGGGACGGCCGAAAGCGCATCGGAAGGATCCCTCGCATGATCGGCAAGCTGAACCACGTCGGCGTCGCCACCCCCTCGATCGAGGAGTCGTGGAAGCTGTACCGCGACGTGCTGGGCTGCACCGACATCACCGAGAAGAAGGCGCTGCCCGAGCAGGGCGTGTGGGTCTCGTTCGTGAACCTGCCGAACTCGCAGATCGAGCTGATCGAGCCCTATGGCGAGGCCTCGCCGATCCACGGCTTCCTGGCCAAGAACCCCAGGGGCGGCCAGCACCACGTCTGCTTCGAGGTGCCGGACATCATCGCCGCGCGCGACGAGATGAGGGCCAAGGGCGCCACCGTGCTGGGGACCGGCGAGCCGCGCATCGGCGCCCACGGCGTGCCGGTGATCTTCGTGCACCCGAAGGACATGGGCGGCGTCCTGGTCGAGCTGATGGCCGAACCCCTCGGAGCGCACTGACATGCAGTTCGGACCGCCGACCTGGATCGCGATCTACCTGACCATCTGGTGGGTGGTGCTGTTCGCGGTGCTGCCGATCGGGGTGAAGAGCCACGCCGAGGCGGGCATCGAGGTCCCCGGCGGCGGCGATCCGGCCTCGCCGGTGGAGCCCAAGCTGAAGCGCAAGTTCATCACCACCACCTGGGTCGCCGCCCTCTGCACGGCCGCCCTCTGGGCGATCCTCTACTTCCACCTGATCTCCCTCCCCGACGTCCCCGCGGCGGGGTG
>DASZQQ010000524.1:0-5826 GCA_035549595.1 Caulobacteraceae bacterium | reverse complement strand
ATGTCGAGGATCTTCGGCGTCCAGCGGCCGTCCGGCCCGTCGTCGAAGGTCAGGGCGACGTAGCCCGGATGGGCGCCGTAGCGCTGGATGACGTAGGACGTCGGCGTCGAGGTGTAGGTCTCGCCGGAGATCAGGCCGTTGTCGGGGTCGATCTCGATCGTGCGCGTGCCGCCGGTGGGCGTCGACGAGACGTGCAGGATCTCGCCGGTGCCCTCGAAGTCGACGCCGGTCGACGGATCGATCGTCTCCAGGCCCTTGGGCTGGACGGCGCCGTAGGGCTGGCGGAAGAACTTCCACACGCCCGGGTCCTCGGCGCCCATGCGCCACAGGGCGTAGCCCTGGGGCCGGAACGGGTCGGTGACCTTGATCTGGTTGAACACCGTCGCGGCGTCCAGGAACCACACCTCGTGCTTGCGCCCGTCGTCGTCCTGGTAGGCGTAGTGCGGGTTCAGGGCGTTGTCGTCGAGCTGGATCGTCGCCTCGGCGTCGTGCGCGGTCTGGGTGGCGTCGTAGAACACCTCCGTGTCGGCGCGGCCCGGCTGGGTGGCGTCGGGCAGGGTCCAGTCGTAGCCGTAGTCGCCCAGGGCGACGATGGTGTGGGCGGGGTCGAGCTTCTTGAAGTCCTGCTCGATGATCGCTTCGTACCAGTCCTGGCCGGCCGCCGGGCCGGGCTTTCCGGCCGCCCAGTGCTGGTCGTAGGCCATCAGCACGACGCTGTCGGCAGCGGCGGCGAACTTCTTCAGGTCCCAGGCGTCGTCGGCGACCGGGACCGAGACCCAGACCTCGCGGCCCAGCGGCTTCAGCGCCGCGCGCGCCTCGGCCACCAGCGCCGGGTAGTCGGCCAGCGAGGTGTGGTTCATGTTCTCGAGGTCGAACACGTAGCCGGCGTAGCCGCGCTGCTGGGCGAGGGTGACGAGGTTGGTGACCAGGGCCGTCCGCGCCGCCGGGTTCATCAGCAGCCGGTCCGCCACCGGCCCGTCGGAGAGGCCGTCGTGGGCGTTGTGGATCATCGGCATGACCGGCGGCGGGTTCTTGGCCCGGGCGATCATCGCCTCGGCCTGCGGGTCGGAGGTGACGTTGACCCGGCCGAGCGAGCCGTCGAGGCCGATCCATTGCGGCGAGACGACGTCGAGCTTGTCGATGTTGCGCGCCAGGGAGACCCGCGAGCTCTCGTCCCACGAGACGTAGAAGCCCACGCTGAGCGGCCTCGACGGCGATCCGGCGGCCGTGGCGCGGGGCTTGGGCAGGCGCCGCCACTCCTGGCCGGCGCGCAGGGCGCGGATCTGCCGGTGCGCCGTCTCCACGTGCAGGGCGCGCAGGTCGCGCGGGTCCTTCATCTGCAGGTTCGGCAGCCGCGGCGCGAACGCGAGCGTGGCGAAGAAGCCGGCGACGACCAGGGCGGCCAGGGCCACCAGCAGGCCGACGCCGAAATTGGCGCGTCTGGCGCGGCGGCCCGTCGGGTCGTGGAATACGAAGTCGTCCATGATGGTCCTGTCGCGCCGCCCCGCTAAACCGGCGCTGAATGGAATTGTGCGCGGAACATGGCTGAAGGACGGCCCGATGCAAGGGGTGCGACGATCGGACCGTCCCTGATGGCGCCCCGGTTGACTTGCCGCCCGCCGCCCGCATCTTCGGCGCGCCGGCGCCTGCGCCAGGAGAGGATGACCTGAGCCAGACCGACGCCCCGCCGCCGCAGCGCCCGCCCGTCCTGCAGGGCGCATGGCGGATCATCGCGGCCTGCGCCATCGTCGCCTCGGTGATCGCCTTCGCCGGCGGCGCGCGGCGCCCGGAGGAGGCGGCGATCTGGATGGGCGAATCGGTTTCGGGCGGGCTGATCGGCCTGCTCGTGGCCCGCTACGTGGTGCCCGTGCGCTGGTTCGCCGGACCGTTCTGGCGTCCGGCCGTGCTGATCGCCGCCGCCATCACCGCGCCCATGACCCTGGTCGTGCTCGGCGTGAACGCCGCCTGGTATCATCGCCGGCCGAGCTGGGCCGCGGTGCAGGACATCCTGCCGTCGGTGTTCCTGGTGTCGCTGGCGATGACGTTCCTGGCCTTCCTGCTGCGCCGGCATCCGACCGCGACCCACGCCGCCGCGCCGGACGCGCCGCCGGCCAAGTTCCTGGCCCGGCTGCCGCCGAAGCTGAGGGGGGCCGAGCTCTACGCCGTCGAGGCCGAGGACCACTACCTGCGCCTGCACACCTCGGCCGGCGACGACCTGATCCTGATGCGGCTGTCGGACGCCATCGACGAGCTGGAGGGGCTGGAGGGCGCACGTACGCACCGCTCGTGGTGGGTGGCCCGCGCGGCGGTGACCGACGCCGAGCGCGGCGAAGGGCGCGCGACCCTGACGCTGAAGAACGGCGTGAGCGTCCCCGTCAGCCGGGGCTACGCAAGGGCGCTGCGCGAGGCGGGCTGGTTCTGAGCCGCCCCGCCAGCGTGAGCTCGGCGATCGCCAGGTTCGGGATCCAGCACAGGAAGCTGATCGCCGGATAGGCCACGGCCATGTCGAGCCCCAGCACCTGGGCGGCCGGCATGTACAGCCGCAGCGTCACCGCCGCCAGGGTCAGGGCGTAGCTGCGGATCATCCAGCGCTCGTGCTGGACGAAGTCGCGCCGGCGCGCCAGGCGCCAGGCCTGGGCCGTGGCCGCGCTCCAGACGATCGCCAGCACGCCGAAGCCGACCGTGGCCGCCGGTCCCGCCGTTGTGCCGACCGCGAGGGCCAGGCCCGCCAGGCCCGCGACGAGGCAGGCGGCGACGTAGACCCGCCCCGTCCAGCGGTGGACCTTCGGCCAGCGGCGCCGCACCGGAGCCAGGAACTGGGCCCACCCGATCAGCAAAGCCGTGGCCGCGAACCCGGCATGGACCGTCAGGGCGCCGTAGCGCGTGAAGGCGTTGGCCAGGATCGGCGGGGCGCCGCCCGGGGCGCCGGGCGCGAGATAGCGGAACGAAACGAGCGCGATCGCCGCCGCCAGCAAGGCCATCACCACAAAGCCGATGCGCCTGAAGACCGCCATCCGGTCCCTCCCCTGTCCGGGCGCGACCATAGCGTCGGGCGGCGGCAAGGCTGAGTTACAATGCGGTCACGAAGTGTCAGGGGCGACGGGCGCGCCACTGCTCGCGGCTCTGGCCCCAGACGTCGACGACGATGTGGTCGAACGGCGCCGGCAGGGGCTGGGTGCGCAGGACCGTCGAGCCCAGCCGCTGCGCGACCCGCTGCGAGGGGGTGTTGGCCGGCTCGATGCAGTGGATCACTTCGGTCCAGCCCAGGTGGTCGAAGGCCCAGTCCATGGCCGCGGCGGCGCCCTCGGTGGCGTAGCCCTTGCCCCAGGTCTCGCGCGCCAGCCCCCAGCCGACCTCGGTCCCCGGCCAGCCCCACGGCCGCCAGGGGCCCAGCCGCCCGACCCAGCGGCCGGACGATTTCTCGATCACCGAGAACATGCCGAAGCCCTGCAGCGCCCAGGAGCCGGCCATGGTCGCCATGCCGCGCCACGCCGCCGGCTTGGCCTGCACCCCGCCCAGGAAGCGCATGACCTCCTCGTCGGCCATGAACGCGGCCCAGGCGTCGAAGTCCTCGGCCCGGGTCGGCCGCAGGATCAGGCGTTCGGTCTCGAGCGTGGTCATTTCGGCGGATCCGGGAGGGGGACACAGGTCCCTGGCGGTATCATGTCCCAGGGTCCGGGGACATGACGCCGAAGGCTTCGTGTCCCCTTGCTGGACACGCGTCGGCGCCGCGGCCACGCTGGCGCCGATGTTCGCCCTCGATCCCGCGTTCGAAGCCACGTCCGAGCCCGTGTGCCGGCTGCCGCTCTGCGAAGCGCGGCTGCAGCGCGACGCGCGCTGGCCGTGGCTGGTGCTGATCCCGCGCCGCGAGGGCCTGGCCGAACTCGACGATCTTAGCCCCTACGACCGCGCGCGGCTGATCGAGGAGGCGGTGCTGGCCGGCGCAGCGGCGCGGGCGGTGGGCGCGGCGCTGGGCGTCCGCGTCGACAAGCTCAACACCGGCGCCCTCGGCAACGTCACCCGCCAGCTGCACGTCCACGTCGTCGGCCGCCGCGAGGGCGACCCCGCCTGGCCGGGGCCGGTCTGGGGCTTCGGCGCGGCCGAGCCCTATGCGCCGCAGGCGCTGGCGCGCGCCCTGGAAGCGGCGCGCCGGGCGCTGGGCAGCTGAGGCGCCCCCTCTTTTCGCTCTCCCCCGCTTCCGCGAGGCAGAGCGGAGGGACTTACGCCGTCAGCATCTCCTTGACGGTGTCGCGCTCGGAGACCAGCTCGTCGTTGGTGATGGCGATCTTGCTCTTGGCGAAGTCGTCCATCTCGAAGCTGGTCAGCACCTCGTAGCCGTCGGCGGTGGAGCGCACCGGCATGCCGGCCCAGACGCCGTCGGCGAAGCCGTAGCGCCCGTGGCTGGGGACGGCCACGGCGTGGACGGCGCCCGGCGTCGTCAGGTCGCGCACGTGGTCGATCAGGGCGTTGGCCGCCGAGGCCGCCGAGCTCTGGCCGCGGGCCTCGATGATCACCGCGCCGCGCTTGCCGACCGCCGGCAGGTAGTCGTTCTTCAGCCAGGCTTCGTCCTTGATCACCTCGGTGACCGGCTTGCCGCCGATCCTGGCGTGGGTGAAGTCGGCGAACATGGTCGGGCTGTGGTTGCCGTAGATGAAGAGGTCGCTGACCTCGGTCACGGCCACGCCGGCCTTCTGCGCCAGCTGGGCGCGGCCGCGGTTCTGGTCGAGGCGCACCATGGCCGTGAAGCGGTCGGGCGACAGCCGCCTGGCCTGGCTGGCGGCGATCATGCAGTTGGTGTTGCAGGGGTTGCCGACCACGGCGACCATGGCGTTGGCGGCGGCGTTGGCGTCGATCGAGCGGCCCTGGCCGACGAAGATCTTGCCGTTGTCCTTCAGCAGGTCGGCGCGCTCCATGCCCGGGCCGCGCGGCTTGGAGCCGACCAGCAGGCACCAGTTGGCGTCGCCGAAGGCCACGTCCGCGTTGTCGGTCAGGATCATGTCCTTCACCAGCGGGAAGGCGCAGTCCTCGATTTCCATGGCGACGCCCTTGAGGGCCTTCTGCGGCCCCTCGGCCGGGATCTCCAGCAGCTGCAGGATCACCGGCTGGTCCTTGCCGAACATCTCGCCCGCGGCGATGCGGAACAAGAGCGCATAGCCGATGTTGCCCGCGGCGCCGGTGACCGCGACGCGGAGGGGGGTCTTGTCAGCCATGGGATCAGCTCCGTCCGTATTTTTCGAGTGGCGGCGCGTGCCTAGCGCTAATGCGGCGGCGCAGCAATGCCTCCCGTCCCCTCGGCGGTGAGGGCGAGCGGGCTAACGTCTGAGGCTGACGGTCTGGACCTGGCCGTCCTCGTCGATCTGGCCGGCGAAGCCGCCCGCCGCGCCGCCCTGCAGGCGGACAGTCGTGGCGGCCGCGCCCGTGCGCGAGACGAAGATCAGGGTCAGGCCGGGACCGCTTCGCTCGACGCGGTCGACGACGCCCAGGTCGTCGGCGCCGCGCGTGCGCCGCGGGTTCTGCCAGGCGCCCTGGAGGGTCCCGTAGCCGCCGGGCGGGTCGACGAACTGGAACACGTAGAGCGGCTTGCCGTCGGCGCCGACCAGGGTCCAGCGCCCGTCCATCGGCCCCTGCAGGCCCTGCGCCGCGGCGACGGAGGCGCGGATGCGGGCCTCGTAGGCGGCCTCGTCGCCGGCGGTGGGGGGCGGAGCGGCTTCCGGGGCCGCCTGGCTGGCAGGCGCTGGCGGGTCCTCGTCCGGCGACGGCGCCGCACTCGCGGCCGGGGGCCTGGCCAGGGCGTCGCCGATCGGATCGCCGGCCGGCTCCGCCGCC
>DASZQQ010000523.1:0-8327 GCA_035549595.1 Caulobacteraceae bacterium | reverse complement strand
GCCGAGCGGACGCCGGTGGCGGACTATGCCGCGATGCTGGCGGCCTTCGCCGGGCCGACGCCCGAGACCGGCGACGACGGCGCGGCGATCATCGACGACCTCGTGCGGCGCGCGACGCCGGGCATCCGGGCGATGACGGGGCCGCGGTTCTTCGGCTGGGTGATCGGCTCGTCGCATCCGACCGGCGTGGCGGCCGACTGGCTGACGTCGGCCTGGGGCCAGAACGCCGGCAACCTGATCGCCGCGCCGGCCGCCTCGGCGGTGGAGGCGGTGGCGGCGGACTGGCTGCTCGACCTGCTGGGGCTGCCGCGCGAGGCGTCGGTGGGCTTCGTCACCGGGGCGACGGTGGCGAACTTCGTCTGCCTGGCGGCCGCGCGCAGCGAGGTGCTGCGGCGGGTGGGCTGGGACGTGGAGGCCGACGGCCTCTTCGGCGCGCCGCCGGTCGAGGTGCTGATCGGCGCCGACGCCCATGCGACGGTCTATTCGGGGCTGAAGTACCTGGGGCTGGGCGCCCGGCGGGTGCGCGAAGTGGCGACGGACGAGGTCGGGCGCATCCGGCCGCAGGCGTTCGAGGCGGCGCTGAAGGCCGCAGCCGGGCCGGTGATCGCCATCGCCCAGGCCGGCCAGATCAACACCGGCGCCTGCGACCCGTTCGAGGCGATCGCGCCGATGGCCAGGGACCGCGGCGCCTGGCTGCACGTGGACGGCGCCTTCGGGCTGTGGGCGCAGGCGGCGCCGGCGCGCTCGGCGCTGACCGCGGGCGTCGCCCAGGCCGATTCCTGGGCGACCGACGGCCACAAGTGGCTGCAGACGCCCTACGACTGCGGCTACGCGATCGTGCGTGACGCCGAGGCCCACCGGCGCGCCATGGCGATCTCGGCCAGCTACCTGCCCCCGGCCGAGGGGGCCGAGCGCGAGCCGTCCGCCTATGTGCCCGAACTCTCGCGCCGGGCCCGCGGCTTCGCCACCTGGGCGATGATCCGCCAGTTCGGACGCGCCGGAATCGCCGCGATGGTCGAGCGGTGCTGCGCCCTGGCCGAGCGGATGGCTGCGCGGATCGCCGCGGAGCGCGGCGCGGCCCTGGTCTGCCCGGTGGCCCTGAACCAGTTCATGATCCGCTTCGGCGACGACGACGAGGCGACGCTGGAGACGATCCGGCGCGTGCAGGCGGGCGGCGTCGCCTTCATGGGGCCGGCGCAGTGGCGCGGCGAGTGGGTGATGCGCGTCTCCGTGACCTCGTCCGCCACGACCGCCGCGGACGTCGATCTCAGCGCGGACTCGGTCACGTCAGCGTGGCGCAGCGTGCGGGCCTAGACTTCGGCGATACTGGGCCGAAAGGAGGCTCTCCTGTCTCGCAAAGCAAAAAACGTCTCCGAAGGCCAAGTTCGGCCGTCGGATTAAGGCGGATTACTCGCCGAAAAGGCCATGCTTCGAACACAACCCGAGGTGTTCAATACGGGCTGCAAAGCCTGATCCGCGCGTTGCGCGCGACGGATGCTGTGGGGGCTTTCCCATCGCCAGAGTACGGCCGGCGGCGCTGCGGCGTCCCCCGGTGCGAGTCCGCGTCTTGCCGATCCTTCGGGGCCCTGGGGGGCATGCAAGGAGAGGTCAGTATGAGCGATCCAGCGTCCGCCGCAGATCTGATCCCCGACCTGACGGCGCAGGCCGCGGCCGTGGGAGCCCTGGCCAAGGACCCCAAGCTGTTCCAGGCGGCGGTGGAGGCCTTCCGCGCCGGTCAGGGCCAGACGTTCCAGGACGTCCTGAAACGCGTCGGCGTCGTCGAACACTGCGAGCTGGTCTGCCGATGGATCCGGATCAAGGAGTGCGTCCGCCGCTGCCTGCTGATCTGCGGCCCGCCCGTGGCCGCCGACGTGCCGACCGTGCGCGACGTGCCCGGCTACGCCGCGGCCCTGGCCCATGTCGCGGCCGATCCGAAGCTCGTCGAGGCGCTGGCGAAGGCGGTCGAGGCCGGTGACGGGGCCGGCTTCCACCGGCTCATCGATCAGCTGAAGCTGACGCGGTTCTGTCACTTCATCTGCTTCTGGATCTGCCTGATCCACACCCGGCTGCTGTGCGAGGTGGTGTGTTCGCCGCGCCCGGTGCGGCCGGTGTCCCTGGCCGGCGAGCTGGCCATCGCCTCGGCGGCGGTCGCGGCCGTGGCCAAGGACGCCAAGGTGCTGGACCAGGTGGTCCAGGCGGCCGTGGCGCAGAACTGCCGCGTCCTGGAAGGCCTGATCGGCCGCGGCGGGCGCTGCATCCACATCTGCGAATGGATCTGCAGCTGGCACTGCGTGCTGAACTGCCTGACGCTGGCGCGTCCGTTCCCGGTCCCGCAGGATCTGTCGGTGGCCGAGATGCAGGCCTTCGCCCAGGCCTGCGCCCGGCTGGCGGGCGCCGACGGTGGCCTCGCCAAGGCCGTGGCGGCGGTCGGCGGGGAAGACGCCAACGCCTTCGCGACGCTGGTGCGGCAGGACAAGCTCGAGCGCTTCGCCCTGCAGCTCTGCCACTGGATCTGCTTCGAAATCTGCCGCCGGTTCTGCATCTGCGTCTGTCCACCGGCTGAGACCATCCCGCTGTTCACCCACGTCGGCTCGTACCGGGTCGACCCGATCTGGGGCGACTTCACCGCCGACGGCACGACCACGGCCGGGAACCTGGCCTTCACCTCGACCATCCCGCTGATCGGCCTTCTGCCCGACGGCTCGACGCCGACGGCGATGGAGTACCGCTTCCTGACCGAGAAATACCCGCTGGGCGGCGGCGCCGCGCCGGTGACGGCCGCCATGATCGCCCCGACGGTGATCGGCCAGCTGGAATACTGGGAGTGGCTGGCAGGCCCCAACATCTGGGTGCTGCGGTCGGCCAACTACTGGGTCAATAATCCGAACCCAGCCACCAACACGGTCACGATCCAGCAGCCGGGCCCGCCGCTCACCGTCTCGGTGAACAAGACCGTCGCGGCCGACGGCTGGATCGCCGTCCCGCGCGAGAACGCCCTGTTCTACGGCGGCGTGGGCCGGTTCGTGCCGCAGGGGACGCTGGCCGACCTGATGACCACGACGCTGACCCACGAGGCCTTCGACCTCACCGTGGCGGCCCCACCGCTGCCGGTGAAGGCCGGAGATCCGGTTCCCGCGGCGCAGCGGTCGGAGAAGGCGCACTTCAGGATCAGCTTCGAGGCGCGCAACGCCGTCAGCCACGCCGCGCTGTCCAGCAATGCGCGGGACAAGATCGCGCTCTCGAACACGGCCTACACGTACAACCGCCATCCAGACTGGGCGGGCAGCCCGCCGGCGCCGCCGACGGTGTCGACGGCGGTGGTGTCGCTGGACATCCAGGAGCTCATCGCCTCGGGCTGCAAGCACCTGCACGGGCACATCCACGCGCTGTTCACGGCCTATCACCCCTATCTCGGGACCTGCGAGGTGTTCCTGCAGGGACCGGGCGTGCCGCCGCCGGCGCCGGTCAACCCGCCGATCGGCGCGGACGGCCAGGCGCTTTCGCCCGCGGGCGGCCAGGACTTCGACATCTCGACGCTGAAGCCCTGCGCCTACATCCTGTGGCTGAGGGTGACGCTGAACCTCACGGTCGGCTACGGCAAGCTTCCCGGCGAGATCGACGACGTGATGGCCTTCTGCACCGAGTGAGTCAGCGCGCGGTCCAGGTCGGCTGGCCGACCCTGTGGACGCGGGCCTCGCGGCCATGGAGGGCGACCTCGCGGAACTGGTAGAGCCAGGCGGCGGTCGGCGGGTTGATCCAGTGTCCCTGCATGTGCATGCGCAGGATCGGCTCGCCGCCGTCCGGGTGCGGCTCGCTCATCGGCGCGTCGGGGTGGTCGAGGTCGGCGACCGGCACGAACCAGGCCGACTGCACCTCGACCGGATCGGGCCGCAGCTCCAGCGGTGCGTCGGACCACAGCACCACCGGGGTGACGATGTGGCCGCCCAGGGTGCGGAAGTCGTCGAGCAGGCCCAGCGCCTCTTCGACGGCGACGCCCAGCTCCTCGGCCGTCTCGCGGATGGCGGCGGCGACCGCGTCCTCCCCGGGCTCCAGGCCGCCGCCCGGCAGGGCGTAGTTGCCGGAGTTGCGGCGCAGCGACGTGGCGCGGCGGGTGAGGACATAGGTCAGCTCGCCCTCGCGCGGCGACAGCACGATGGCGACGGCGGCGCGGCGCAGGCCGGCGTGGTCCATCTGAAGCCGCGGCAGGGCGGTGAGGTTGGCCACGATCCGGTCGCGGAGCGCGCGCATGATCTCAGGCGGCCGTGTAGCCGCCGTCGACGACGAGCTCCGAGCCGGTCATGAAGCTGGACTCGTCGGAGGCCAGGAACACGATCGCGTCGGCAATCTCGCGCGGGACGCCGAGGCGGCCCAGCGCATGGCGCGAGACGATCATGTCGCGCATCTCGTTCTCGTTCTCCGACTGGCGGAAGGCGTTGGTCACCATCGGCGTCTCGATGAAGCCGGGGTGCACGGAGTTCACCCGCACGCCGGCCGGCGCCAGCTCCAGGGCCGCGGCCTTGGTCAGCATCAGCACCCCGCCCTTGGAGGCGCAGTAGGCCGGGGCGCCGGGCAGGCCGACCTTGCCGAGGATCGACGACAGGTTGACGATCGAGCCGCGGCCCGCCTCGGCCATCACCGGCGCGACGGTCTTCAGGCCGAGGAAGACGCCGTCGAGGTTGATCGACAGCACGCGGCGCCAGGCTTCGAAGCTGCCGCCGAGCAGCGGCTCCTGGCCGCCGGAGACGCCGGCGTTGTTGACCAGCACGTCGAGCCGGCCGAAGCGGTCGAGGACGGCCTGGACGACCTCGGTCCAGCGGGCCTCGTCGGCGACGTCCTGGACGAGGAAGATCGCGGTCCCGCCCGCCGCGGCGATCTCGTCGGCCACGGCCCGGCCGGCGTCCTCGGCGAGATCCGTGAGCGCCACCTTGGCGCCCTCGCGGGCCAGGCGCCGGGCGGTCTCCGCGCCCAGTCCCGAAGCGCCGCCCGTCACCAGAGCGACCTTGCCTTCAACCCGTCCGGCCATGCGCCTGTCCTCCCTCGCCGCCCGTGCGGCGACGCCTTTTGGAGCTTGGCGCCCGGACGCTACGTCACCTCAAGGGCGGCATTGCCAAGGGTGGTGATCTTCGCGCATGTGCGCCGCGGGAGAGGGCCGCCAAGCAGGCCCGCCGGGCTTCACCCCAAGGGGAAGGACAAGACGACATGTTCTCGCACATCATGGTCGGCACGAACGATCTCGACCGCGCCAAGACCTTCTACGACAAGCTGCTGGGCACGCTGGGCGTGCCGCCGGCGCGCGTCGACGGCCACCGCATCTTCTACTTCACGCCGACCGGCATCTTCGGCGTCTCCAAGCCGATCGACGGCCAGCCGGCCACCCACGCCAACGGCGGCACGATCGGCTTCGCCTGCGTCTCGCCCGAACAGGCGGACGCCTGGCACGCGGCGGGCGTCGCGGCGGGCGGGACCTCGATCGAGGATCCGCCGGGCGTGCGCGAAGGCGGCGCCGGCAAGATGTACCTCGCCTACCTGCGCGATCCGGACGGCAACAAGCTCTGCGCCCTGCACCGGATGTAAGCCTTGCGGCGGCGCCTCGGTGGGCGAAGATCTGCCGGGGCGCCGCCAGCCGCGCGGAGATGTCGGCCCCATTCACCGCATAGTGTGCGGAGATTATCCGCGCCAATCTCCGCATGATTTGCGGGGATTGCGACGGCGTCTGCAGGCCGGCGTCAGATCGTGGCCAGCGCGCCTCGTCAGGTCATTCGATGGCCAGGGTCGAGAAGGCTGTGGGGGGCGGGCCTTCGTCGAGGTGTCGGCGGATGGCGTCGGCGCAGGCGGCCGGATCGAGCTGCGAGGTGTCGACTTCCAGGTCGTAGATCCCAGGGCGATGCACGAGGTCCTGGAACAGCTGGACCGGCGTCGGGACCGAGCCGTCCTCGGCGTAGCCGGCGCCCCAGGTGGCGATCCGGCGCTGCATGACCACCTCGATCGGACAGCGCACCCCGACCAGCCAGGCTGGCAGCCCCTCTAGCAGGCGCGCGCAGGCCGGCAGGATGCCGAGACTCTTCGAATAGCCGTCGTGGTGGCCGACGTCGGCGACGACGTTGATCCCCAGGCGGCTGTGCGCGGCGATGCTCTCGTAGAGGCCGCGGTAGAGGGTGGCGACGAGGGGCTCGAGGTCCGGCCGTTCCCCGCCGGGCCGAAGCCCGATGCCGGGCTGGAAGCGGTCCGGGGTCATGGCCTTGAAGCGGTCGAGGCCCACGTTCATCCAGACGCCTTCGAACCGCTCCTGGATGGCCGCGACGATGCTGGACTTGCCGGCGCGCGGCACGCCGTTCAGGACGACGATGCGGCCGGGCGTCGTCACGGCAGGCGGACGAGGTCGTCGACGCGCACCGGAAGGCCGGTGGCGAACGACTGGTTGGCGGCAATGCCGGTGAGGATGCTGCGCGCGCCGGCGACGTGATCGGCGCGTCGCCCGAGGGGATCGGCAGGGGGCGCGTCCCCGAAGATATCCTCCAGCAGCAGGGCGTCGCCGCCGCCGTGGTCGCCGACCGCGGCCGGCGGCTTCACCTCGTAGGGCCGGTCCCAGTGCGGGAAGACGGTGATCTTCTGGCTCTCGCTGGCGGACTGACCGATCTCGCCGCTGGCGGCGCTGACGTAGGACTTCTCCAGGTCCTCCAGCTCGATGCGGCCCTCGTCGCCGATGAAGGCGATGCGGTAGCCCTCCCACGGGCAGTAAGCCGACAGCGTGTAGCTCATCTGCACGCCGTTCCGGTAGCGGACGACGAGGTTCATGGTGTCCTCGATGCTGATGCCGTCGCCGAACACGCTCTGGTCGCGGCGGTAGCCGTCTTCCTCCGCCCCCTGAAGATAGAGGCCCTCCAGGGCGCCGCCGTCGGCGAGGTTCAGCGCGAAGGGATCGTTGGCGGCGTTCGGATGGTCGGTGCCGCGGTCGTAGAACCGTGTCAGCCCCCGGTCCTCGGCGTTGGCGCGGCCGTAGAAGGCGAGGGACCCCAGGCCGAAGACGAGCTGGGGCGAGGAGTCGAGCCACCAGTTGACGAGGTCGAAGTGGTGCGTGGCCTTGTGCACCATCAGGCCGCCGGAGTTGCGCTTGTCGCGGTGCCAGCGGCGGAAGTAGTCGGCGCCGTGGACGGTATCCAGAAGCCACTCGAAGTTCACCGCGCGCACCCGTCCGATGCGGCGCTCCTGCAGCAGCTGCTTCACCAGCGCGCGGGCCGGGGAATAGCGGTAGTTGAAGGCGACGCGCAGGCGCCGGCCGGTGCGCTCGACGGCGGCGAGGATGTCGCGGCAGGTGTCGGCGTCGATCGTCATCGGCTTTTCGGTGATGACGTCGCAGCCGCGTTCCAGCGCCTGGACGATGTAGCGGTGGTGCGTGCGGTCGATGCTGGTGACGATCACCGTGTCCGGCCGCGTTTCCGTCAGCATGCGGTCGAAGTCGGCGGCGTGGTAGGCCGGGATGTCGGCCGGCGCGCCCCAGCCGCGGTACTTGCCGTTGCACCAGGCCATGCGGGTGCGGTTGACGTCGCACAGGCCGACCAGCTCGTGGCGGTCGGCGTAGGTCTTCAGGATCGCCCGGGAGTACATGTACGAGCGGGCGCCCAGGCCGACGATGGCGTGGCGGTGTCTGGCAGGCGAGGTCATGCCCGCGACCGTAGCGGGCCTTCGCTGCGGAGCAAGCGCGTCAGCCGTCCAGGGTGATCGGCGCTCCGATGGTGACGTCGCCCGGCGTCGTGACGACGGCATAGACCCCGGCGCAGGGGTATTTCGCGTCCCCGCCGCCGAACGGCAGGCTGTTGTGCGCCGCGACTGCGCGCAGCACCTCGAGGTCCTGTGGCAGGTCATCCTGGGCCAGGGTGGTCATCACGCACCGCGGGTCGGCCATGGTGACCTGCAGCGCCGCCCCGCCCACCGACACGCGCCGGCCGAGCCAGGCGTTCTCGACGAAGCCCTCGGCCGGGCTCTCCACGACGAGGTTCATGCGGAAGCGGCGGCTGTCGAACAGGCTGCCCGGCTGCAGGGCCTGCAGATGCGCCAGGGTCGCGGTGGTGATCACCGACAGCGGAAACAGGTCGAAGAAGGCGGTGGCCGGCACCGGCGAGGGCGCGCCGGCCTGGGCGAAGTAGGCGGCGCCGAGCTTCTGCTGCACGAGGGAGCCGCCGTGGCCGGGCGCATCGTCCGGGCTCGCGACCTGCATGTCGATGGTGAAGTCCTCCGGCGCGGCCGTGGCGAGGCGCACGCGGCGGCCGAAGAGCTCCGACAGGGCGGAGTCGGCGGCGCCGGCCTCGCTGCCCACGACGCGGCCGTCG
>DASZQQ010000522.1:0-1990 GCA_035549595.1 Caulobacteraceae bacterium | reverse complement strand
CGGGCGCCGGGTGCGGCGCGGGGCGGTCGGCGGCGGGCCGGTAGAGGGCACAGACCGGCCCGATCGGCCAGACCTCCTCGGTGAACAGGTCCGCCGTGCCCGGGGCGGCCATGGAGTCGCAGTGCAGGACGTAGTCCATGCGGCCAAGGCCGGGGGTCTGCACGAAGTTGATCCACGCCGCCTGCACCGGCGCGCAGCGGCGGGCGAAGACCGGCAGGCGGCTGCCGGCCGAGTGGCCCCAGCAGTCGACCAGCACGTCGATCTCGTCGGCGCGGATCAGGGCGGCGGCGTCGTCGTCGGAGAGCTGCCCGATCGGGCGCACGGTGATCGGCTGACGCCAGCCGTCCTCGCCCTCGCCGCTGGCCGGGTAGAGGAACACCTCCACCGCGTCGCGGTCGTGGGCGTCCAGCACCGGGGCGATGAACTGGTGGATCTGCGTCTTGGCGAAGGCCGGCGAGACGTAGCCGATGCGAAGCTTGCGGCCGGCGAGCGGGCGGCGCGGCAGGTCGGGCTCGGCGGTCCCGGCCGGCGCCCAGCGTTCGGCCCAGGCCCGCGCCTCCGCGGCGTGCCGGCGCGGCCCGTCCTCGACCATGAAATGCGGGTAGAGCATGAAAGCGTGAGCGGCCGGCGAGGGCCAGGTCTCGACCACCTCGCGGAAGACCGCGATCGCCTCCTCGCAGCGGCCCTGGTGCTGCAGGGCAAGGCCGTGCGTCAGCCAGCCGTTGGCGCTCTTGTGCCCGGCCCTGCGGGCGAGCGCCCAGATCTCGGACGACATGGCGACGTTGGCCGCGCCGTAGAGCTTCGTCGCCACCGATGCGGCGTAGTCGGCATCGCGGGTCAGCTGGTTCAGGTCGGCGCCCATCTGGGCCGCCAGCTGAAGGGCGTGCTCGGCGCGCGCCTCGTCCAGCATCGCCGCGGCGGGCGCCGATTCGCCGGCGGCGGCGAGCGCGCTGGCCAGCAGGTAGCGGGCCTCGAAGCCGCCCTTGCCCTGCGCGACCACCGGTCGCAGGGTCTGGGCGGCGGTCTCAGGGTCGCCGTCCAGCAGGGCTTCGCGGCCGAAGCCGACCGCGGCGGCGGACATGTCGAAGGTCATGCCCGCCAGCCTGGAGCGGCCCGGTAAAGGGCCGATTAACCACGTTCGGGCGATGGCTCTGAAGGTGAAGCCCCCGCGCTCCCCTTCCGCCCCGAACCGGCCCAGCGAAGTGCTCGATCCGGCCGTGCTCGAGCGCTACCTGCTGCTTCTGTCGCTCGACCTCGAGGCCGAGCGCATGCTGGCCGAGCACCGCCGCCAGATCGCCGAGATCGAGCGCGCCCACGCCGCCGGCGAGCCCATCCCGCAGCCCTGACCGGGGACACGCACCTTCGGAACATGTCCCCGGAAGTGTTTGCTACCCACGGCTCTTGAGCCCGGCGCGCCGTCTCCCGAAATCTGCCCTCGAGCCTTGCCGAGGAGCCGCCGCCCATGACCGACCCCGCGCCACGCCGCAACCCGCCCCTGGAGCGGTGGCTGGAGGCCGGCATCTTCGGCTCGCGCTGGCTGATGGCGCCGTTCTACGTCGGCCTCGCCGCGGCGCTGGCGGTGCTGCTCGTCACCTTCGTGCGCGAACTCGTCCATGAGGTTCCCCAGCTCCTCTGGGGCGGCGGGACCGGTGAGGACGCGATCATGCTGACCCTGTCGCTGGTCGACCTGTCGCTCGCCGGCAACCTGCTGCTGATCGTGATCTTCTCGGGCTACGAGAGCTATGTCTCCAAGCTCGACACCTTCGGCCACGAGGACCGGCCAGACTGGATCGGCAAGGTCGACTTCTCGGGCCTGAAGCTGCGCCTGGTGGCCTCGATCGTGGCCATCTCGGCCATCACCCTGCTGAAGGCGTTCATGCGACTGGGCGAGGGCGAGATCAACCAGACCCAGCTTTTCTGGCAGGTGACCATCCATCTCACCTTCGTGGTCTCGGGCGCCATCCTGGCGATCATGGACTGGCTCGCGAGC
>DASZQQ010000521.1:0-3763 GCA_035549595.1 Caulobacteraceae bacterium | reverse complement strand
CACCAAGGCCGAGCCGCGGGGCGAATTCGAACAGCGCCGGAACTACCGCGCCCTGGGCGCCTGCCCGTCCGGCTGGACCGTCGGCGATTCCGCGGCCGCCGGCGCGACCACCGTGACGAACGCGACGAACGGCGCCAGCCGGGCGCTGGGCGCCCCGTTCACGCCGCCGGCGCCCTGATCCCGGCCGCCGTCAGGCCGGCTCGCTACCGGATCAACGTCCCCTTCGTCTCGACCCTGAATCTGAATTTCGATTCGCAGCTGCTCGCGCCGGTCAGGCCGTCCTGACGGACGGTGCTGTTCTTCACTCCCGTTCGCAAGAAGAGGCCGCCGGCGGCGACGGCCTCTTCTCGATTTCCCCAATCTGAGTATCTGTCGTCGCGGGCTGCGACATCGGCGACGACTTCGGTCGTCTGGTGGAACGGGGGGGTTAGGCTTTATTTGTGGCATGACGAGCCGCGGCCGAGGAGCCGGGACCACGACATGCTTATGAAGGCGCAGCAGCCCCAGACGGCGCCGACGGACCGATGGCTCGCCCTCGTGGGCGCCGTCGAGCGGCTGTCCGCGGCCGACAGCATGGAGGCGATCATCGCCGTCGTCCGCCAGACGGCGCGGGCCGTCTCGGGCGCCGACGGGGTCACCTTCGTCCTGCGCGACGGCGAGCAGTGCCACTACGTCGACGAGGACGCGGTCGGGCCGCTGTGGAAGGGCAAGCGCTTCCCGCTGAGCGCCTGCATCTCGGGCTGGTGCATGCTGAACGGCGAGATGGCGGCGATCCCCGACATCTACGAGGACGCCCGCATCCCGCACGACGCCTACCGGCCCACGTTCGTGAAGAGCCTGGTGATGACGCCGGTGCGCACGGACGACCCTTTGGCGGCCATCGGCGCCTACTGGGGCGTCTGCCGCGACTTCACCGACACCGAGCGGGCGCTGCTGGAGGGGCTGGCGCGCTCGACGGCGGCCGCGATCGCCTCGGTTCAGGCGCGCGAGCGGCTGAAGGAGAACGAGGCGCGGCTGCGCCTGGCGCTCGACGCGGGGCGGCTGGGCGCCTGGGAGCTTGATCTGGCGACCGACGCCCTGACCGGCTCGGGCCTCTGCCGCGCCCACCTGGGTCTCGGCGACGGCGAGGCGCTGGCCTTCCGGGAGGTGGCCTCGCACGTGCACCCGGACGACCTTCGCCGGCTGCAGGAGGTGTTCCGCGCCGCCCGCGCCATGCGTTCGGATTTCAACGTCGAGTTCCGCACGCGCTCGGCCGCCGGCGCCGAGCGCTGGATCGAGCTACGCGGGCGCGTGGCCCTGGAGGGCGACGGCGAGCCGCGCCGCATGACCGGGGTGTCGCTCGATATCACCGAGCGCGAACAGGCCAAGTCGCGCGTGGAGGCCCTGCAGGCGGAGCTGGCGCAGATCGGCCGGCTGAGCGAGCTGTCGCAGATGAGCTCGGCCTTCGCCCACGAGCTGAACCAGCCGCTGGCGGCCGCCAACAACTACCTGATGTCGGCAAGGCGCCTGCTGTCGGCGGCCGAACCGGACGTCGCCAAGGCGCTGGAGGCGATCGGCAAGGCCGGCGCCCAATACATGCGCGCCAGCCAGACGGTGCAGCGCATCCGCGGCTTCATCGGCAACCGGCGCGCCTCGCGCACCGTCGAGAACATCGCCAGCCTGACCGAAGAGGCGGCCGAGATCGCTCTCGTCAGTTCAAGGCACAAGAAGGTCGATGTGATGATGGCGGTCGAGGCCGGCCTGCCGCCGGTGCTGGTCGACAAGGTCCAGCTGCAGCAGGTGCTGCTGAACCTGATCCGCAACGCCCTGGAGGCGATGGAGAGCTCGGCCGAGAAGGTCGTCACCGTCTCCGCCGCCGCGATCGACGACGGCCGCATGATCGAGGTGAAGGTCGAGGACACCGGCCCCGGCCTGGACGAGGAGGTCGCCGCGCACCTGTTCGAGCCGTTCGTGACCACCAAGTCGGACGGCATGGGCGTGGGCCTGCTGATCTGCCGCCAGATCGTCGAGGCCCACGGCGGGCGCATGTGGGCCGGCGCCGCCCCGGGCGGCGGGGCGGCCTTCTGCTTCACGGTGCCGACGGCGGCGTGACGGTGTCGCGCCCGGGAAGGCGGAGCCGGGCGAGAGCGCCGGCCCCGCGGTTCCGAATCAGGCCTTGGCGCTCGGGCGAGCCGCGACGCGGGCCTGCCAGGCGGTGAGGTTCTTGTTGGCCGGATCGAGCGGCTGGCCGACCTGGGCGCCGAACTGCAGGAAGCAGAACAGCAGGACGTCGGCCAGGGTGAAGCGCTCGCCGCAGATCCAGGTCTTGCCGGCCATCAGGCCGTCCAGCCACGTCAGCTTCTCCGCGGCGATGGCCTTCAGGTCGTCGGCCGCCTGCGGGATGCAGCGCATGCGGTTCTGGAACAGCTGCAGGCCCTGGCTGTAGCGGAAGCCGTTGGCCATGGGCTCGATGATGTTGAGGTCGATCCGGCGCGTCCACATGCGCGTCTCGGCGCGCTCCTCGGGCGTCGTCCCGATGAGCGGCGGGTTGGGGTTCTTCTCGTCGAGGTACTCGCAGATGGCGGTGATCTCGGCGAGGAAGGCGCCGTTGTCGAGCTCCAGGCACGGCATCTGGCCGGCCGGGTTCTTGTCGGTGTACGGCGCCTTGCGGTTGTCGCCCGCCATCAGGTTGACGTCCTCGGTCGGGATCTGCAGGCCCTTCTCGGCCATGAACATCCGCACGACGTGGGGATTGGGTCCGACGGAGTTGTAGAACTTCATGGCCTTGTCTCCTCCCGGCTTGACGCCACGCGAATTCGCGACCATGGCGCCTTCTCGAATGGCGAAGGCCTAGGACAGTGGAACCCATGAAGGCAAGGCTGACGGCGGGGAAGGCGCGCGCGGGGCTGGCCGCGGCGATGGCCGTGCTCGTCCTTGCCGCCTGCACCCAGAAGGCCGGCCCCACGACGCCGCCCGAGCCGGGCGACAAGGCGGTCGCGCGCGTCAACGGCGCGGTGATCTGGGCCTCGGACGTCAAGCGCGAGGCGGTGGCCCAGGCGCTGATCGGCCAGGGCGAGCCGCTCGACACCTCGTCGGACCTGTTCCGCCAGGTGCTGGACGAGGTCGTCGACCAGAAGCTGCTGGCCGCCGAGGCCCTTCGCCGCCGGCTCGACAAGGACCCGATCGCCCAGCGCCGGCTGGCCGCCGCGCGCGAGCGCATCCTGGCCGACATGCTGCTGGAGAACTCGGTCGGCAAGGTCGTCAACGAGAACACGATCAACGGCCTCTACCAGGAGATGCTGAAGACCCAGACGCCGGCCGAGGAGATCCACCTGCGCCAGGTGGTGTCGGCGACCCAGGCGGACGCCGACCAGGTCAAGAAGGCGCTGGCGGCGGGGGCCTCGTTCGACGCCGTGGCGGCCGAGCGGTCGACCGACGAGGCCTCGCGCTTCAAGGGCGGCGTGCTGCCGCCGATGACCAGCGACACCCTGCCCGAGGCCTATGCGGCGGTTGTCAAGGACGCCAAGCCCGGCCAGCTCCTGGGCCCGTTCAAGTCCGACCAGGGCTGGGTGGTGGCGCGCATCGACGAGCGCCGGCTCGAGCCGCCCGTGAGCCTGGAGGCCGCGCGGCCCCAGATCATCCACTTCATCACCTTCGACCAGGTCAAGGACGTGCTCCTGGACCTGCGCAAGCACGCCAAGGTCGAGACGCTGATCCCGCCGCCGCCGGACGTTCCCGGCGCGCCGAGGGAGCCCGCGTCCGCGCCTCCCGCCGCCGCTTCGCT
>DASZQQ010000520.1:0-10682 GCA_035549595.1 Caulobacteraceae bacterium | reverse complement strand
GGCTCGCCCCACCGGCCCGGATCATCTCGGCGAGGCCTCGCAGCGCCGCGGCCGGCAGGCCCACGTCCTTGAAGCCGATCCGCCTCACGCCGGCGGCCAGCGCCTCCTCAGCCTTCGCCTGGGCGTCCGCCACCGTGGCGTCGTCCCGCGTCAGCATGAAGATGAAATCCGGCATGGACCCCGAGCCTAGACCCGCCGGTCGGGCGATGCGAGGGGCGACGGGCCGGCTTGCCGCCTCGCCGCCCATTGCTCAAATCGGTGATTGGCGCCAAGCGAGAGACCACGAATGGAAGTGCTTCGCCGAATCCACGAAACCGCGCTGGCGTCGCCGGGCCGCGCCGCCATGATCTACAACGGCGAGCCGGTCGACTACGCGACGTTCTGGCGGCTGATCGTCCGCTGCCGCGACCAGCTCGGACCGCAACTGGCGCCGCCGGGGCTGGTGGTGATCGGCGTCGAGAACTTGCGCGCCGCCTGGATCCTGACGCTCGCCCTGCGCTCGCTGGGCTTCGACACCGCCGCCGTGCGCCAGGCCAGGCAGGCGGCCGTATTCGATCCGGCCGAGGTGACCGCCTTCGTCTCCCTGGCCTCCACACCGCTTGCGGGTTTCGAGCCGCCGCCGGGGACGCCCTGGCTCCAGCTCGAGGACCCGGCGTCGGCGTTCCAGGACCACGGCGGGCCGCTGCCGCCGCTCCCGGAGGTGAAGAAGGCCGGCGGGCACATCCTGCTCACGTCCGGGACCACCGGCGAGGCCAAGCGGGTGCGCAGGCCGGGCACGGCGGCGGGCGGCCCGACGGCGGACATGCTCGCCCAGCGCGCCCAGCTGAGCGGAGGCCCGGGAGCGAAGGCCGCCGAAGCGGTGGTCAACGTGTGGGACCTCGGTCTCTGGACGGCCATGGGCTACAGCCGCCCGCTGGTCGCCTGGCTGGAAGGCGCCACGGTCGTGCTCTGCCAGGATCCGGACCCGGCCAAGGTGTTCCAGACCCCGGGGATCACCCACACCATGGCCACGCCATGGCACGTGACGCGCCTGCTGGCCCAGCCGGAGGACGCCTTCGCGCCGCAGCCTCAGATGCAGCTCGACGTCAACGGCGGCGCCCTGACGCCGTCGCAGGCGCGGGAAATCAGGCGCCGCCTGACGCCGAACCTGATGATCACGCTCGGGTCCACCGAGACCGGCCTCTGGGCCAGGACCCAGGTCGCCACCGACGAGGACCTGCACTGGTACGCCCTGATCCCCGAACGGGTCGTCCAGGTGGTGGACGATAGCGGCGAGCCCGTTCCCGACGGGACTCTCGGGCGGCTGCGCGTTCGCCCCAGAGACACCGACGCGCGCGGCTACCAGGGCGCCGCGGACGCCAGCGCGGCGCACTTCCAGGGCGACTGGTTCTATCCGGGCGACCTGGCGATGCTGGACGGCAAGGGACGCATCGCCCTCCTCGGCCGCGAGACCGACGTCGTGAACGTCGAGGGCGTGAAGTATCCGGCCGCGCCGTGGGAGCGCGCGCTCCAGGACCACCTCGGCTGCGAGGGGGTGTGCGTGCTGTCCGGCCGCTGGACCGACGACATCGAACGCCTGCACGTCTTCATCGAGAGCCGCGGCGTCGTCACCCGCGCCGCGCTCGAGGAGGCGTTCCGCAGCGTGCTCTGGGGCTTCCGGGACGTCCAGGCGCACAGGGTCGAGGCCCTGCCGCGGACGCCCACGGGCAAGGTCCGCCGGGTCGACCTCGCCCGCCAGTTGCACGCCGGCGCCTTCCCGGCTTCGCCGGCCTGAGCACGCCCGGGGACTTGCGCGCGTCGTCCCACGGTCGCAACGTGATCGCCAGAGCCGCTTCAGACGGTGAGGGAACGCTGCGATGGACACGCCGGTCGAGCGGCCGCAGGCCTACTATGATCGCATCAAGGACCGCTTCGCCGAGGCGCGGGACCTGCGCCTGAAGCATCGGCCGGAAGGGACGGCGCAGTACACCTCCGACTTCTCCGGATGGATGGCGAAGTACGCCGGCGATCCCTATGCCGAGGCCGCGCCGGCCGAGCCGCGCCAGCCGATCACGGACCACGTCGAGGTGCTGTTCATCGGCGGCGGCTTCTCCGCCCTGCTCACCGCCGCGCGCCTGCGCGAACGCGGCGTGAAGAGCATCCGCATCGTCGAGCGCGGCGCCGACGTCGGCGGGACGTGGTACTGGAACCGCTACCCGGGCGCGGCCTGCGACGTGCCCAGCTACGACTACCTGCCGCTGCTCGACGAGATGGGCTACGTGCCCTCGCGCCTCTACGCCAAGGGCCCCGAGATCTACGCCCACTGCCAGGCGATCGCCCGGCGCTACGACCTCTACGACCTCGCCGTCTTCCGCACGACGGTCACGTCCACGGTCTGGGACGACGAGGCCAAGGTCTGGCGCATCGGCACCGACCGCGGCGACGCCATGACCGCCAACTTCGTCATCTGCGCCAACGGCACCCTGTCGAAGCCCAAGCTGTCGAAGATCGCCGGCATGGAGACCTTCGCCGGCCATTCGTTCCACACCTCGCGCTGGGACTACGCCTGGACCGGGGCCGACCTGGAGAAGCTGGGCGACAAGACCGTCGGCATCATCGGCACCGGCGCCTCGGCGGTTCAGGCCATCCCGCGCCTGGCGAAGGCGGCGAAGCAGCTCTACGTCTTCCAGCGCACGCCCTCGTCGATCGACTTCCGCAACGACCGGCCGACCGATCCGGAGTGGCAGGCGCGCCTGCAGCCCGGCTGGCAGCAGGCGCGGCGCGAGAAGAACCTCCGTGGCCGGGAAGCCGACGCCGAGAAGCGCGCCGAACTGGCCGCCCTCTCGCGCGAGGAGAAGATCCGCCGGCAGGAGAACGCCAACATCGACTACATGATGCGCATCCACCGGCGCATCGAGGAGGTGGTCGAGGACCCGGCCACGGCCGAGGCGCTGAAGCCCTGGTACATGTTCATGTGCAAGCGGCCGTGCTTCGACGACGAATACCTGCCGGCCTACAACCGCCCGAACGTCACCCTGGTCGACACCAGGGGCCTCGGGATCACCGAGATCGCGCCCGAGGGCCCGGTGTTTGACGGTCGCACCTGGCCGCTCGACCTCCTGATCTACGCCACCGGCTTCGAGGTCCAGAAGACCGGCATCTACAACCGGATCCACGGCCGCGACGGGCGCGAGATCAACGAGACCTATTCTGACGGCATCCGCACCCTCTTCGGGGTGCACACCCACGGCTATCCGAACCTCTTCATCATGGGCGGCTACCAGGCCTCGTTCCAGTTCAACCTGACCTTCATGCTGCAGTGCCAGGGCGACCACATCGCCGAGTGCATCGCCCTGGCCCGCGCCCGCGGCGCCCGCGAGATCGACGTGAAGCCGCAGACCGAGGAATGGTGGGTCCAGGAGGTCATCGACCACCGCGGCAAGACCAGCCGCAACAGCGACTGCACGCCCGGCTATTACAACTTCGAAGGCGAGTTCAACCGCCGCCAGGACGGCAACTACAACGGCGGCTTCGCCCAGTACTACGCCCACATGCAGGCCATCCGCGGCGACCTGGAGCAGCACTTCCTGTTCGGCTGAACAACCCCCCAAACCCGCCCATCCCGGCGCAGGCCGGGACCCAGGCCAGCCTCCGTTGCGTCCGCAGCCTCCCCTTTTCACCACGAAGGACACAAAGAACACGAAGACCACGAAGTCTTCTCAATGGCGCGAAGCGCTATGGAGCTAGTCACTGACGCTTCGCGTCGCAGCGCCCCTTCGTGCCCTTTGTGTCCTTCGTGTCCTTTGTGTTGAACCTTCATCCCCTGAGCCTGCCGCCAGGCTCTCGCGTAGGTGGAGGAAATTCAGCCGCGCTCTCCGAGCCGGGTCAGGAGTTCGCCCGCGAAGGTCGAGAGGCTGTCGTCGCGCGCGCCCATGACCACGATGCGGTCGCCGCGCTTCGCCGCCGCCAGCAAGACCTCGCCGCACGCCGCCCGGTCGGCCAGCGCCTCGGCCTTGCGGCCCCGCGCCGCGATCGCGGTGGTGATGTCGGCGCTGGTCACCGAGCGGTCGGCGGTGCCGCCGAAGTAGACCGGCTCGGGCATCACCAGCACGTCCCCCTCCGCCAGGTGCGTGGCGAAGGCCTCGACGAACGCCTCGCGCATCAGCCTCAGCGGGCCGTAGCCGTGCGGCTGGAAGACGATCAGCAGCCGTCCGTCGAAGGCGTGCAGGGTGTCGAGCGTGGCGGCGATCTTGTCGGGGTTGTGCGCGAAATCGTCGATCACGGTGACGCCGGCGGCCTCGCCGACCACGTCCCGGCGCCGCTTCACGCCTGCGACCCGCCCGAGCGCCCCGGCCGCCTCGGCCAGCGGCACGCCCAGCGCCAGCACGGCCGCGATCGCCGCCAGGGCGTTGGCCGCGTTGTGCGCGCCGGGGACCTTCAGGTCGACGCGCGCCGTCTCACCGCTGCGGCGATCGGTGACGTCGAACGCCACGCCGCCGGGCGCGAAGGCGAGCGGCCCCGCGGTCAGGTCCGCGGCCGCGGCCCCCAGGCTGAAGGTCACCAGCTTCGCCGCATCCAGCCCCGCCGCCAGCGCCGCCGTGTCGGCGTTGTCGAGGTTCAGGGCCACGGTCCCGGCCCGCCGGGCGAAGTCGCCGAAGAGGACACGCAGCTCGTCCATCGACTTGTGGTCCAGGGCGATGTTGTTCACCACCGCCACCGTCGGCCGGTAGAAGGCGATCGAGCCGTCGCTCTCGTCCACCTCGGCCACGAAGGCCCGGCCCTGGCCGACCCGGGCGCTGGCGAAGGGCGCCTCGGCGGTGACGAAGTTCTTCATCTCCGCGCCGTTGACGATGGTGGGGTCGAGGCCGGCCGCGCTCAGGATCCAGCCGATCATCGCCGTCGTCGTCGACTTGCCGCTGGTGCCGGCGACGCCGACGCTGAGCGGCGCGGCGTTGAACAGCTCGGCCAGCAGCTGCGCCCGCGTCATGATCGGCGATCCTGCCCGGCGCGCCGCCTGCACGTCCGGGATCGTCTCCTCGACCGCCGCCGACACCACCAGCGTCTGGTCGGCGCTGGTGACGCCCGAGCCGTCCTGCGGGAACAGCGAGACCCCGGAGCGGCGCAGGAAGTCGAACCGCGCCGGGTTGCGGCCCTGGTCCAGGGCCCTGTCCGAGCCCGCCACCTTGCCGCCGCGCGCCATGATGATCAGGGCCAGGGGCGTCATGCCGCTGCCGCCGACGCCGCAGAAGAAGTAGGCTTTCGACTGATTCATCGGCGGACCGTAGGAGGGGGGAGGTCAGTGGGCAACCGGATGCGCATCGCCGTCGTCGCTCCCGCGTCGCGCCTGTCGGACGACGTGCCGGACCGAGTCCGCGCCATCGCCGCGGCGCGCTGGCCCGAGGTCGTCATCGACTTCCACCCGCAATGCTTCCTCAGGTCCGGCCACTTCGCCGGCGACGACGCCGCGCGTGCGGGCGCCTTCATCGAGGTCGCCAACGACGGCGCCTACGACGCCGTCTGGTTCGCCCGTGGCGGCTACGGCGGCGGGCGCCTGCTCGAGCGCATCCTGCCGGCGCTGCGGGCCCCGGCCCGGGCCAAGGCCTACATGGGCTTCTCCGACGGCGGCGCGATCCTCGGCGCGCTCTATGGCGCCGGCTTCACCGGCTGCGCCCACGGCCCCGTCACCCAGGACATCCGCCGCGACGGCGGCGAGGCGGCCATCGAACGCGCCCTGGCCTGGCTCGTCGACCGCGACCCCGCCGCCCTGGAGCCGTCCCTGAGACCCGGCCAGAAGGCCGCGGCCTTCAACCTCACCATGCTCTCGACCCTGATCGGCACGCCGTTCCAGCCGGACCTTTCCGGCCACGTGCTGATGCTCGAGGAGGTGTCGGAGGCCATGTACCGGATCGACCGGCTGATGTTCCACGTCACCAGCAATCCGGCGATCCGCAAGGTCGCGGGCCTGCGCCTCGGCCGCTGCAGCGACATCCCGGAGAACGACCCCGACTTCGTCCTCACCGAGGAAGAGGTCGCCCGCGACTGGTGCGCCCGCTCCGGCATCCCTTACCTCGGCCGCGCCGACATCGGCCACGACGCCGCCAACCGCATCGTCCCCTACGGCGGCGTCTAGCGCCGGCGGGCGCCGTCTTTCCGAACCACGCAACACACGAGACGTCCGCGGCGCGCCGGGGAGTCCGGCCCCTTTCGTGTCTTTCGTGGATTTCGTGGTTCCAATGTCGAGGGGCTCGATCCTCTCCCTCGAACGCCAAAAGGCGGCTTCGCCGCCAGAACCACGAACCACACGAACCACACGAACGCATCCAGGGAACCGCAGCGCTGGGGACGCCCACGAACCGTTCGTGTGGTTCGTGTGGTTCGTGGTTCCCTTCAATTCTTCCGCTCCCCGCCTCTTGTTCCCCATCGCCGCCTCGCGCAGGGTCCATTCAAACAACAGTTTGGGAGGACCGCCGGTGTTCCAGCGGGTTCTGATCGCCAACCGCGGCGAGATCGCCATCCGCATTGCGCGCGCCGCGCAGGGCCTCGGCATCGGGACCGTCAGCGTCCACGCCGCCGCCGACGCCCTGGCTTTGCACACGCGGGTGACCGACGAGACCCGGCTGCTGCCCGGCGCGGACCCGCTCCGCCCCTACCTCGACGCCGACGCCCTGATCGAGGCCGCCCGCGCCACCGGCTGCGACTGCGTCCACCCCGGCTACGGCTTCCTCGCCGAGAACGCCGCCTTCGTCCGCCGGTGCCTCGCCGAAGGCATCGCCTTCATCGGCCCCCGCCCCGAGACCCTCGAACTCTTCGGCGACAAGGTGAAGGCGCGCGCGCTGGCGCAGGGCGCCGGCGTTCCGGTCGCGCCCGGCACGGCCGAGCCGGTCGCCGACGCCGACGCCGCCGCCACGGCCGCCCACGCCCTCGGCTATCCGGTGATGCTGAAGGCCGCGGCCGGCGGCGGCGGGCGCGGCATGCGCCGGGTCGAGAGCGCCGCGGACCTGGCCGCCGCCTTCGAGCGCTGCCGCGGCGAGGCCCAGGCCGCCTTCGGCGACGGCTCCATGTTCGTCGAGAAGATCGTCGAGCGGCCTCGCCACATCGAGGTCCAGATCCTCGCCGACGGCGCCGGCAAGGTGATCCACCTCTACGAGCGCGACTGTTCGGTGCAGCTGCGGAACCAGAAGGTGGTCGAGATCGCCCCGGCCCCGCACCTCGACCCGGCCGTGCGCCAGCGCATCCTGGCCGACGCCGTCGCCCTGGCCCGCGCCGCGGGCTACCTCAACGCCGGCACCCTGGAGTTCCTGGTCAGCCCCGAGCACGGGACGCACGTCTTCATCGAGGGCAATCCGCGCATCCAGGTCGAGCACACGGTCACCGAGGCGGTCACCGGCGTCGACCTTGTCGAGGCCCAGTTCCGCATCGCCGCCGGCGAGAGCCTCGCCGACCTCGGCCTTGCCGACCAGGCCGCCGTCCCCGAGCCGCGCGGCTTCGCGGTCCAGGCCCGGGTCGTGGCCACCGGCGCGGGCACGATCACCGGCTATCGCGAGCCCTCCGGCCCCGGGGTCCGCGTCGATTCCGCCGCCTACCTCGGCTATGCCCCGCCGCCCGCCTACGATCCCCTGTTCGCCAAGGTCATCGCCCATTCCGGTGGCGACTTCGGCCACGCCGCCGACCGGACGCTGCGCGCGCTCGAAGCCTTCCACGTCGCCGGCCTGCCGACCAACCTCGGTTCCCTGCGCGCCATCCTGGCGCACCCGGCGGTGCGCGCCGGCGACGCCCGCACCAGCCTCCTGACCGAGACGCCGGACCTGGCGAGCGCCGGCCCCGGCGCCCCGACCGGCGTCCTGGCCTTGCTCGACGCCCAGGCCCAGGCTCTCGTCGGCGGCGCGCGTCCCACGGCCGACGTCGGCCTCGCGCCTGAGTCCCTGCCCGTCCCCGACGGCCACGCCGGCGTCGAGAGCCCGATGGGCGGCGCCGTGGTCGAGGTCTGCGTCACGCCCGGCCTCGCCGTCGCCGCCGGCGACACCCTGATGGTCGTCAGCGCCATGAAGATGGAGACCGCCGTCACCGCGCCCTGCGCCGGCGTGGTCACGGCCCTGGCCGCCGCCGAGGCCGGCGCTCCGGTCGCCGCCGGCCAGATCGTCGCCGTCATCGCCCCGGACGAGGCCGCTGCAGCCGGTCCCCGCGTCTACGGCGAGAACAGCTGGGCGCCGATGCTGGAGGACATGAAGGCGCTCCAGGCCATTGCCCACGCCCGCTTCGGCCCGGACACCCAGGACCCCGGCGTCATTCGCCAGCGCAACCGTGGCAAGCTCACCTGCCGCGAGCGCATCGACCGCCTGCTCGACCCCGGCAGCTTCCGCGAGATCGGCAGCCTCGCCGGTTTCGCCAGCTACGACGCCGACGGGGCCATCGCCGACTTCACGCCCGCCAACCACGTCGGCGGCTGGGGCCGGATCGAGGGCCGCACGGCGATCGTCTGCGCCGACGACTTCACCTCGCGCGGCGGCCACGCCGACGGCGCCATCGGCGCCAAGAGCGGCTGGCTCGACCGCCTCTCCCTCGACTTCAAGTGCCCGTCGGTGCGCCTCCTCGACGGCTCGTCCGGCGGCGGGTCCGTCGCGGCCATGGTGCCCAAGCAGCAGGCGGAGGGCGAGAGCAAGGCCCAGGAGAGCTCCGGCGCCATCAAGGCCGGCCGCCCGCGCGTCGCCGGCGGCGGCGGCTCGTTCCTGCCCGGGCACCTCGGCTCGTCGATGTTCGCCGAGCAGCTCGCCACCGTGCCGGTGGTCAACCTGCTGCTCGGCAGCGTCGTCGGCATCGGCGCGGCCAAGGCCGTGCTCGGCCACTTCTCGGTGATGGTGCGCGACATCGCCCAGCTGTTCGTCGCCGGCCCGCCGGTCGTCTCCCACGCCATGGGCTACGACATCTCCAAGGAGGACCTCGGCGACTGGCGCGTCCACTGCCGCAACGGCTCGGTCGACAACCTCGCCGAGACCGAGGAGGAGGCCATGGAGCAGGCCCGGCGCTTCCTCTCCTACCTGCCGGCCTCCGTCTACGAGGCCCCGCCGGTGACGGCGTCGAGCGACCCGGCCGACCGGCGTGAGGAGGAGCTCTTCACCCTGGTGCCGCGCAAGCGCACGACCACCTTCGACATGCGCCGGGCGATCCGGCTGATGGCGGACAGGGACTCCTTCTTCGAGATCGGCCCGCTCTGGGGCACGGACCAGATCACCGGCTTCGTCCGCTTCAGGGGCTATCCGATGGGCGTGATCGCCTCGGACAGCCGGCACGTGAACGGCGGCGCCCTGACCGCCGACGGCTGCGACAAGCTCCGCCGCCACATCGACCTCTGCGACCTCTTCCACATCCCGATCCTGAACCTGATCGACAACCCCGGCTTCGCCGTCGGCCTCGAGCACGAGCGCGCCGGCACCATCCGCAAGGGCGGCGAGTGGATGATCGCCTTCGCGCAGGCGAGCGTGCCGATCTTCACCGTCATCATGCGCCGCAGCTTCGGCGTCGCCGGCAACAACTTCGCCACGCCCAAGAGCGCCGTCTCGGCCCGCGTCGTGTGGCCGGCCGCCGACGTCGGCGGCATCCCGCCCGAGGGCGGCATCGAGGCCGCCTACAAGCGCCAGCTCGCCGAAGCCGCCGACCCCGCCGCCCTCCGCGCCGAGATCAACGCCCGCATCGAAAGCGCCCGAGGCCCCATCGGCCCCCTCAACCGCTTCCAGATGGAGGAAATGATCGACCCCCGCGACACCCGCGCCTGGATCTGCGACTGGATCGCCAACGCGACGCGCATCGCCACCCTGCCGGGCGCCCTGGTCCCCAGGCCGCTGGGGTTCAGGCCGTAGAGCGCGAAGTCGGACGTTGGGAGGAGCCGGGAAGGGTGGTGTGCGGAAGTTGGCGCAACTATAGGTACCGACGTGGATGATGCGACTTCCTATTGGGTCCCTCTGTGCGACCTGGTGCATCGACTGCGGCCATGGGTCCGCACGGGATGGAGAGCCGGCGCCTCAACGGACGAGGGGCGTTGGGGGCAGCTGCTGACAGCGCCGGTGAATGGCTACCTCGAGGGGCCGGACGGCCCATGGTCGGTCAGGATCATCGAATGGGTGGAAGTATCGACGATGGGCGTCAGAGGCGGTTTGGCTGGACGGCCACTGCAGTTCGTCGAGCGAAAAGCTGAGGTCGTCGCGGCCGCCAAGGAAACGCAGCTTGAGTGGGAGCTTCGCGCGACAAGCTGGACCGTAGGGCGGCTCTTCGAAAATGAGCCCGTAGAGGTGCTTCGGTTCATGAACCCGTTCACGGCGTTCTAAACGACCGATACGGGCGGCTTGCGGACCTTCCCGCCTCAGCCCAGGGCGGACTCCAGGTCCGCGTCGAGCAGCCGCTTGGAGACCTTCTTGAAGCCTTGCGTGACGTAGTAATTCCGCCTCTGGCAGGCCGTGCTCGCCGCCTCGAAAGGGTACTACGGCATGGCGAGGGCCACGGCGTTCAGCACGGCCATCCCCTGGCGACCGACCAGACTTCCGCAATGGGTCGGAAGCGGCCCGGCGGCCCTCATCCGGAAGCGGACCTCGTCAGGATTGTCGCTTCGGGGTGGAATGCTGCCGTTGCCTGACCTGAACCCTCGCGGGAAAATGCAGCCATGCCTGTCTTATCGCTGAAGCTGTTGCATGAACTTGATGAGGACGACTTCA
>DASZQQ010000519.1:0-5369 GCA_035549595.1 Caulobacteraceae bacterium | reverse complement strand
GCGCCGAAGCGGGCATGTCCTCCGGGGCCCTGGCCGTCGCCCGGCGCTTCGACCCGGCCGCCCCCGCGGCCGACACCTCAGAGGCCCGCCAGGCCGCCTCGCTCGTCGCCGCCCGCACCGACGGCCAGCTGGTCCGCGTCTCGGCGCCGATCCCGGCCGGACCGTTCCACATGGCCGGGGCGCTCGACTCCTCGCGCGACCTCGATTGCCTGACTGCCGCCGTCTACTACGAGGCCCGCGGCGAGAGCCGCGCCGGCCAGGCCGCGGTCGCCCAGGTGGTGCTGAACCGCGTGCGCCATCCGGCCTTCCCCAAGACCGTCTGCGGCGTCGTCTTCCAGGGCCTCGCATCGGGGTCCTGCCAGTTCAGCTTCGCCTGCGACGGCGCCATGCGCCGCCCGCGCGAGCCCGCCGCCTGGCGCAGCGCCCGCGAGGTCGCCGCCCGGGCGCTCTCCGGCTACGTGATGCCGCAGGTGGGTCAGGCGATCAGCTTCCACGTCACCGCCCTCGGCGACATCTGGGGCGGGACCATGACCCGCGTCAGCGAGGTCGGCGGCCACACCTTCTACCGCTTCGGCGGCCGCCCGCGGGCGCTGTCGACGGCGGTCTATGCGGCTGAAGCGCATGCGGCGGACGCCCATGGGGCGGACGCGGTCGAGACGGGCCACGGCCCGGTGCTGGCCGTCGCCACCCCGACGGTCGCCCTGGCCGCCGCCACCGCCGAAGCCGCCGCCAAGGACGCCGCCCCGGCCAAGGCCCCGGCCGACGCCAAGCCGGCCGAGCCCAAGCCCGCCGCGGCGAGCTGACCCGACGGGGAGACGATCCTGCGTCCGGGGACACGAAACGGCCGCAGGCGGGTTCGTGTCCCCTCGGCGCCTGAGCCTCGCTGGAGGGGACACGTTCCTTGCGTAACATGTCCCCGGATCGAAGGGGCGCTCAGCCGAGCTGCGTGACCACCATGCCGACGGCGGCCAGGATCATTGCGGCGGTGGCTGCCCAGCCCAGCGCCCGCAGCCAGCGGGGGGCGGCGAACTGGCCCATCACGTCGCGGCGCGAGACCAGGATCATGCTCACGGCCCTGATCGGCGCGGCGACCACGCCGTTGATCACCGCCGACCACACCAGGGCCTGGATCGGGTCGAAGCCCGAGAACACCAGGGCGACGCCGCCCAGGGTGGCCACGGCGATGATGCCGTAGAAGCCGCGCGCCTCGTTCAGCTTGCGGTTCAGGCCGTGCGGCCAGTTCCTGGCTTCGGCCACCGCATAGGCCGCCGAGCCGGCCAGGACCGGCACCGCCAGGAGGCCGGTGCCGATGATGCCGAGCGCGAACAGGGCGAAGGCGAACGGGCCGGCGATGGGCCGAAGCGCCGTCGCGGCCTGGGCGGTCGTCTCGATTGTCGTCACGCCGTGGCTGTGCAGCGTCACCGCCGTGGTGGTGACGATGAAGAAGGCGACGAGGTTCGAGAACGCCATGCCGACCCAGGTGTCGATGGTGATCCGGCGCAGCTCGCGCGGCGCTTCGCGCGGGGCGTCCTTCAGCGCATGTTCGTCCGGGTGCGCCTCGAGCTCCTCGACCTCCTGCGCGGTCTGCCAGAAGAACAGGTAGGGGCTGATGGTGGTCCCGAAGAGGGCCACGATCATGGTCAGCGCCTCGCGGCTGCCGACGTGGCCCGGGACGAGGGCGCCCTTGAGGACCTCGAGCCACGGGATCTGCACCGTGAACACCACGGCGACGTAGCTGAGCAGGGCCAGCGTCAGCCACTTCAGGATGCGGGCGTAGCTGCGGTAGCTGAGGAAGATCTCCAGCCCCAGGCAAAGGAGGCCGAAGCCGACGGTGTAGAAGTCCAGCCCCTGCTGCGGCAGCAGCAGGGCGGCCGCCTCGCCCATGGCGGCGACATCGGCGGCGATGTTGATGGTGTTGGTGACCACCAGCAGGACCACCACGATCGTCAGCAGCCAGCGGGGGAACACCCGCCGCATGTTGCCGGCCAGGCCGACGCCCGTGACCCGGCCGATCTCGGCGCCGACGAGCTGGATGCCGGCCATCAGCGGATAGGTCAGGACGATGGTCCACAGCAGGCCGAGGCCGAACTGGGCGCCGGCCTGGGAATAGGTGGCGATGCCGCTGGGGTCGTCGTCGGCCGCCCCGGTGACCAGGCCCGGCCCGAGCGCCTTCCACGCCTCGACCGCGCGCGAATGGCGGTGGCGAGGCGGCTTCACGCGGCGGCGCGTGCGGCGCGGCGCAGCGCCTGGGGCGGTTGGCCGAAGGCCCGGACGAAGGCTCTGCGCATGCGTTCAGCCTCGCCGAATCCGGTCTCGGCGGCAATGGCCTCGATGCTCGTTTCGCCCGCTTCGACGCGGGCGCGGGCGGCCTCGACGCGCAGGCGCTCGACGGCCTTGGCCGGCGTCACGCCGGTCTCCGCGGCGAAGGCGCGGGCGAAGTTGCGCGGGCTCATCGCCGCGGCGTCCGCCAGGCGCTCCACCGTCAGCGGTTCGGCCAGGCGCTCGCGCGCCCAGGCCAGCAGATCGCCGAAGCGGCCCTCGGCGCGCTCCATCTCCAGGAGGGCGGAGAACTGCGACTGGCCGCCGGGCCGGCGGTGGTAGACCACCAGCTGCCGCGCCACCTGCCGGGCCAGGGCCTCGCCCAGGTCGTCGGCGATCAGGGCCAGCGCCAGGTCGATGCCGGCGGTGATGCCGGCCGAGGTCCAGACGTTCGCGTCGCGCACGAAGATGCGGTCGGGCTCCAGCCGCGCGGCCGGGAAGCGGCGGGCGAAGTCGGGGCCGCGGTTCCAGTGGGTGGTGCAGCGCCGCCCGTCCAGCAGCCCCGCCTCGGCCAGCACATAGGCCCCCGAGCAGACGCTGGTGGTGCGGCGCGCGCGGCCGGCGACCTCGCGCACGAAGGCCATGACGCGCGGATCGGCGCTGGAGGCGCGCGTGCCCTCGCCGCCGGAGACGACCAGGGTGTCGAGGTCCGCGTCGAGCGGGCCGGCCTCCACCGCCAGGCCCGCCGAACTGGCCACCGGCCCGGCGTCCGCCGCCATCACCTGCAGCGCATAGGCGCCCGGCCGGTAGCGGCCGGCGATCTCGAACGCCGCCAGCGGCCCGGTCGCGTCCAGGATCTGGAAGTCGGGGAAGATCAGGAAGCCGATGCGGCGGGTCATGGGCGAGGCCTTGGCGGAAAATGCGGGAACATTGTCATTTCAGCCAAGGCGTAACCTTGCGAGGATCGGATCGTCAACACCACGCCGGGAGCCTCCCATGTCCGAACCCCTCGTCATCGTCTTCGCCCTCTATCCGGGCGTCACCCACCTCGACTTCACCGGCCCGCAGCAGGTGCTCTCGCGCCTGCCCGGCGCGAAGACCGTCATGGCCAGCGCCAAGGGTGGCGAGATCGAGGCCGACGGCGTCACCTTCGGCGCCCTGGCGAAGCTCGCCGACGTCGAACGCTGCGACGTGCTCTGTGTTCCGGGCGGCCTCGGCACGACCGACGCCATGCTGGACGAGAGCTTCATGCGCGAGATCCGCCGCCTCGGCGCCGGCGCGCGCTACCTGACCAGCGTCTGCACCGGCTCGCTGATCCTGGGCGCGGCCGGGTTCCTCAAGGGCCGGCGCGCGGCCTGCCACTGGGCCTGGCGCGATCTGCTGCCGATCTTCGGCGCTATCCCGGACGCGAGCCGCGTCGCCCGCGACGGTAACATCTTCACCGGCGGCGGGGTGACCGCGGGCATCGACTTCGCCCTGACCCTCGCCGCCGAGATCGCCGGGCCGACCTTGGCCCAGCAGCTGCAGCTCAGCTTCGAATACGCGCCCGCCCCGCCGTTCGACGCCGGCCGCCCCGACACCGCCCCGCCCGAGGTCCTGGCCGCGGTGAAGGCCTTCATGGACCAGAACGACGCCAAGCGCCGCGCCGCCGCCGAAGCCGCCGCCGCGCGCATGGAGCCCGTCGAGGCGCAGTAGACACTCCCCAGGCGGGCGCGCCTCGCGCGCTCGTCAGCAATTCACCACGAAGGACACAAAGGACACGAAGGACACGAAGTCGCGGAAGGCTGGCGCTCACGAACGAGGGCGCTGCGCGCGGCCGGGCATCTTTGTGTCCTTCGTGCCCTTCGTGTTCTTTGTGGTGAAAAACGGCGGCGGCCTCGCCAGTCGCGTCGCCGAAAGCGCTCGGGCGCGCCTTCGCTCACGCCTCGTCGAGGCCGATGTCGAAGACGGGGGCGGAGTGGGTGAGGGCGCCGGCGCTGATCAGGTCGACGCCGGTCTCGGCGATGGCGCGCACGGTCGAGAGGTTCACCCGGCCCGAGGCCTCCAGCACGGCGCGGCCGGCGACGATCTTTACGGCGCGGCGCATGTCGTCGAGGCTGAAGTTGTCCAGCAGGATCACGTCGGGCCGGTGGGGCAGGGCCTCGTCGAGCTGCGCCAGGCTGTCGACCTCGACCTCGATCTTGACCATGTGGCCGGCGCGGGCGCGGGCGCGCTGAAGCGCCGGGCCGACCCCGCCGCAGGCGGCGACGTGGTTGTCCTTGATCAGGATGGCGTCGTCGAGGCCGAAGCGGTGGTTGTCGCCGCCGCCGCAGCGCACCGCGTACTTCTCCAGGGCGCGAAGGCCGGGCGTGGTCTTGCGCGTGTCGATGATGCGCGCGCGCGTGCCGGCGACCGCCGCCACGTACAGCGCCGTCAGGGAGGCGACGCCGGAGAGGTGGCCGTAGAGGTTCAGCGCCACGCGCTCGGCCGAGAGCAGAGCGCGGGCGTCGGCCTCGACGCGGGCCAGCACATGGCCCGGCCGCACGGGCGTCGCGTCGGCGGTCAGCGCCTCGAACCGGGCGGCGGGGTCCATGGCCAGCACGGCGATGCGCGCGCAGGCGAGCCCGGCGACGACGCCTTCGCCGCGCGCCGCGAACACGGCGGCAAAGCGCGTGCCGGCCGGGATGCAGGCCTCGGAGGTGATGTCCCCGGCGCGGCCCAGGTCTTCGGCGAGGGCCGCTCTGACGATCGGCTCGATCAGGACGTCGGGCAGGGGCGCGACCTCGCGGACGGCGGCGGCGGCGGTGCGGGCGTCGTCGGCCATCACGCGGCCTCCTCTGCGGCGAGCGGCGTGCGCACCATGCGCGTGTGCTGGGCGTCGGGGTCGGTGTCGGGGAAGTCGCTGCGGAAGTGGCCGCCGCGGCTCTCGCGCCGGGCCAGGGCCGCCTCGGTGACCAGGCGCGCGGCGACCAGCGGCAGGGCCTGGCCGTGCACGGCCTCGATGGCGTCGATCCAGCCGAGCTGGGCCGAGAGGCCGGCCGCGTCGCGCACGACGCCGACGTCGCGGGTCATGCCGGCGCGCAGGGCGGCGACAGCGGAGGCCGGCAGGTCGGGGGCGGCGAAGGCGCCCA
>DASZQQ010000518.1:0-4022 GCA_035549595.1 Caulobacteraceae bacterium | reverse complement strand
GTGTCGATCACGGACTGGGTGAAGGGGTTCGTGTAGGCCGACAGGTCCGCGCCGGCCAGGGAGTCGGCGCCGACGTCGCGCACGGCGCTGCGGTCTACGAGGCCGGCTACCGCCGGCGCCACGGCCGCCGCCTTGGCCGGTGCGTAGTCGAACGTCGCCGTCGTCGGCGCGGAGACCAGGGCCGGGGCGTAGCCGCCCGCCGCCTTGGCCGCGGCCACGGCCGAGTTCAGCGTGTCGCCGCCCACCTGGCCGCCGGCGATGTTCCCGAACAGCCCCTGCGCCATGACCTGGTCGGGCGTGAAGCCCGCGACCCTCTGCCCCGCATAGGGCTGGTAGGGGGTGTTCGCGAGCCCCTGGGCCCTGGCCGCATTGCCATACACCAGGGCGGCATAGGCCGGGTCCAGCGACGAGGTGCTGGTCGACTGCTGCTGGCTGGTGGTCGTCTTCTTGGAACTCATGCTTGGGCTCCCTTCGCGGGATGAACAGAGGCGGCCGCAGCCGTGAGCGCGTTGCGCGGGCTGCGACGAGCGCCGCGGCGAGCCGCGCCGTGTCGGCGCACTCCGCCGCAGCCTGCTGGGTCTCGAAAGCCGACAACTGGGCGAGCGCCGGCAGGGCCCAGGAAAGGGATCAGCGCGCCCAGGGCGAACGAGGCCAAGGCGCCCTTTCCTGCGCCGAGGGGCCGGCCCCTGGCCAAAGTCGTCCCCGCGGACAGAACTGGCGCGACCGCCCCGCGCTCATCGCCGGCAACGGTAGCGCAAGTCGTGCGCCAGACGGTCCATCGTCGGCTGCAGGTCCAGCTTTTCGATGGTTTCGTCGCTCAGGCAGACGCCACCGCGCAGCCAATACCATTCGCGGACCAGGATCTTGCCGTCGGCGCGGGGCTCGCCGGCGATGTAGACCTTCTGGCCATGCGCCTTCGGCGGCGTGTGCAGCGACAGCAGCACCTCGACCTCTCGCTCGGGCAGGGTTCCGACCAGGACCGTCTTCACCTCGATCCTGGCGTACCACCACGCCCGAAGGCTGATGGTGTTCGGCTCGTCCTGCGGCGGGGGCATGTCCGTCTCGCGGGGGTCCACCTCGACCAGCCGCCCCACGAACAGGACACCGCGGCTTTCGGCCCGCGCCGGCTGGGCCAGGGCCATCAGCATCGCCAGCATCGCCAGCACCATCGTCGCGCGCATCGCCCGGTCCCCCCGGCTCAGTTGAACCTGCGTTTCGCGTAGCGTCTTGGATCTTCCTGATACGGCTCCCACGGCTCCGGCTGCGGGCTGTCGATCCTGCGGATCGAGATCACGCCGCCCACGCGTCCGATCTCCCACACATGGCCGCTGGACTGGCCGATGACGAAGCTCGGGATGTTGTGTTTCGCCGCCTGGAGGTCCGCCTTGTGCGGCGGCTGAGGCGAGCCGGCCAGGTGCACGTGCGCCAGGGCCGTGGAGCCGGCCGGCAAGGTCAGGGTCCCGCCCTGCGGGCCGGGAAGGCCGATCGAGGTGACGGCGTAGTGGCCGCGGGCGTTACGCCCGATCGTCACCGCGCGCTCGACGTCCGCACCGCCGCGGATCGCCGGCTGGGAGACGTTCCGGGCGATGGAGACGACGAAGGCCCGAAGCTCCGGATCGGCCTCGAAGTCGCCGGTCATCGACGGCTCGGCCGCCACGCGGCGTGAGGCCTCATCGACGTCGGCGTTGGTCTGGAAGCCCTTCCCCCGGGCCGGCTCGATCTCCTTCCACAGCCCCTGCTTCACCGCCTCGGCGAACTCGGGCGCCTCGAAGTCGAGGCCGTACTCGCTGGGCAGGTAGTGTCCGCTGATGCGCATGCCGCGAGGCGGGACGAAGGGCGCCGGGACCGGTCCGTCGGAGGGCGGCGGCGGCGCCAGCTGCAGTCCGGCCACCTGCGGTGGCTGATTGACGACCTGGACGTCCGGAGGCGCCGCGGCCGGCGAGGGACCGTCGCGGTCTTCCGCGGCCAGCAGGGACGGCGGGGCGATGGCGCCGTCGGCGACCTCCAGCAGCCCTTCGTCCGCGGCCGCGCCAAGGGACCCCGTCAGGCCGACGACCGGCGCGGCGCCGAGCCCCGGCAGGGCTTCGCTGCGTCCGAATGCGGCCATGTCCAGCCTCCCCTTGTGCAGACCGGCATGTCCGCACCCTAAAGTTGTTCCCGTTTTGTTTCAAGTCCCGTTCGACACGGCGCGAGCATCTTGGCCATGGCGACGAACTGGGGCGCGTAGCCGTCCAGCGCGCGCGTCCAGCCGGGCCGGCCGAACAGGCTCACGCGCTGGCATCCGAGCGCCGCGGCGAAGGCCTCGATCGAGGGCAGGCCCCGGCGCAACTCCTCCAGGTCGCCGCCGGCGAGCCAGACATGCAGCTCGCGCAGCCGCGGGTGCGTGATCAGCTCGGTCACCGCCGCCGACCGCTCTCCGGGCCACAGGCACACCATGGCCCCCGGCGCTTCGACGAGCGCACGCACGTCCTCGAGGCTATGGCTCGGATCCCGCGCCAGGGCCTCGCTCAGGAACGGCGCACAGCGCCGCCAGACCGCGTCGAACTCGGACGGCGTCACGGCTGGTCGTTGTAGGCTTCAGCCCCGCGAGTCTTCTGCGGACCCACGGGCCAATTCCCAGAGCGACTGCAGCACGTTCCAATCGACTTCCTCAGGAATATCCTCGAGGCGCTCCATCGAGAAGTCGATGAAGGCGCTGTCCTCGTAACCATCTTCTTCCTGGATGTGCAGGAACCGCTCGTACCAGTAGAACCAGTTGTAGAAGCGCTCGGCCTCCGACATCGCAGACAAACCTGCGCGTTCAGCCGCCGCGTCATCGAAGAACAGATGGGCGCGGAGGTAGTCGGGCAGGGCGCGGGCGCAAATGCCGTCCAAAGTCGTTCCTTCCTCGGCCTCCAACAAGGCGCGCGCGACGGGCAGATAGCGCTCGAGCGCCCCGGCCTCGACGATATCTACCATAGGTGTCGCCCCTCGACGTTGACCTGGGTTGCCGATGAATCGCACGACAACCACAACTGGACGGTACTTGTGTTCCCGTTTCGTTTCAAGGCTTCAACTCGCCTTTGGCTGGCACGTGTCTCACCTGCACGCCGAGGCCGCGCCCGTCGATGGCGCGCCGCAACTGCGCTGCAGCTTCCGCCTCCGAGACTAGCCATTCCACATTCAGGCCGTGGAACTCGGCCGCCTCGGCCTGCCTCCCCGCTTGGCTCAAAGTCCGATTTGCAGCAAACGGTGGCAACCACTCGACATGATAGATCGACTTCTTCTTTCTCACCCGTTTGGCGTCTTGCAGCCAACCTCCTTCGTAATTCTCAAATTGAAGGAACTTTCCATCCGGGTGTTGAAGGTAATAACTCCGATCCCGACCGCCGTTGATCTGCAATTCGAATGCATTCACGTCCCGATTGGGCTGAATTGTTCGCACACCCCAGTAGCCCGGCCCATCCTTCTGAACAGCAAGCTCTCGCTTGCCCCATCGTATCTTGAGGGGCTCGGGCTCTGGCGAACCTGTCGGCGTCGATGAAGCGACAGGATCTGAGTTCGCGAACGCCGGCGGTGCGTCGAGCCGGGACGGGAGCCGCGCCGGGACCGGACCTGTGGATAATGCTTCGGTCGGAGTGGATGGCGGTCTTGAGGGCGTCGGGCCAGCGGCAGACGACCGCTGCGGAATTGGCGACGAGCGAAACTGCGCCGTGCGGCGCACGGGGCCTAAGCGCCCCGTCGGCACGACATTCGTCGAAAGGCCGAGGGACTCCGTGTCCGCGGCCGGCCGACCGAAGGCGCCCCATCGCTGGAGGGGCGCCCACCGTGGCACGCCCGCCGCAGCCTTCTGCGTCGCGAGACTGACGACTATGTCGCCGAGAGTGTCTCTCAGCTCCTGCGGCGAGGCGACATGGTGGGGGTCGAGCAGGAATGGATGCTGCCGGTGGTTCTCTTCAAGAGCGGCCGCGACGACCGCGTCGTTCGGGTCGGCGTAGAACGGCCTTGCGAAGCCGCCCACGAACCGCCCGGCCAGCGTACCC
>DASZQQ010000517.1:0-1702 GCA_035549595.1 Caulobacteraceae bacterium | reverse complement strand
CGGTGCACCTGGCTCTCGGTGGTGCGCGCGCCGATCGCGCCCCAGGCGACGAGGTCGGCGATGTACTGCGGCGTCGTCACGTCCAGGAACTCGCAGGCGGCCGGCAGGCTCATGGCGGTGATGTCGAGCAGCAGCCGGCGGGCGAGCCGCAGGCCCTCGTTGATGGCGAAGCCGCCGTCGAGGCCGGGATCGTTGATCAGCCCCTTCCAGCCCACCGTCGTGCGCGGCTTCTCGAAATAGACCCGCATCAGGATCTCGAGCTCGCCGGCATGGCGACGGCGCTCGGCCGCCAGCCGCCGGGCGTAGTCCAGGGCCGAGGCCGTGTCGTGGATCGAGCAGGGGCCGACGATGACCGCGAGCCGGTCGTCGGCGCCGTGCAGGATGCGGTGCACGGCCTGGCGCGAGCGTTCCACCGTCTCGGCGATCATGAACGTCGAGGGCGCCTCGCCGATCACCTGGGAGGGCGGGCTCAAGGTGTCGAGGCGCTGGATGCGAAGGTCGTCGGTCGGCATGGTCGGGCTCCTGAGGGGTCTTCCCCGGGGTCCGGCGGCCATGAAAAAAGCCGCCAGGTCCCTGGCGGCTGGTGAGGGTTCGGCGGGCGCTGGAGCCTAGGCCGAACGATCCTCTGCCGGCGCCGGGGGCGTCGGGTCGCCGAAGTACCAAAAGTAGGTCTGGGCGGCGGCGAGGATCATCGGGCTGGCTTATAGAGCGGGCGCGCGCGGCTGTCACGTCGTCCGGGGACATGATCCCGCAGGGTTCGTGTCCCCTCCAGCGCGCCCACGACAAGGGGACACGAACGCTTCGCGATCATGTCACAGGTACGCAAACCTGCGACGTTCCGACCGTCCCCACGGCCAAGGCTTAAACGACCCGTTTACCTTGCACTGGGTAAATCCTGCCTAGCGACGGGCGCCTAGAAGGCCGGCGGCGCGAGTTTGTTCAGGAACGCCAGGCGGCTTCGGCAGTGAATCAACTCTTCATCGCGTTGCAGAGGTATGGAATCGGCCGTCTGGCGGTGATGCTCGGCATCGGCGCCGGCGCGGCCGCGCTGATCGCGGCGATTCTGCTGAACCTCGGCGCCCAGCCGATGGGCCTGCTCTATTCCAACCTTGACCTGCGCGAGGCCGGCACGATCACCCAGGCCCTCGACCAGGCCGGCATCAAGTACCAGGTCAAGGGCGACGGCTCGACGATCATGGTCGAGCGCGACAAGGTCGCCAGCGCGCGCCTGATGCTGGCCGGCAAGGGCCTGCCTACCGCCAGTTCCGTCGGCTACGAGATTTTCGATTCGCAGAGCGCGCTCGGCCAGACCGACTTCGTGCAGCAGCTGAACATGAAGCGCGCCACCGAGGGCGAGCTGGCGCGCACCATCCGCTCGCTGGACGGCGTCACCTCCGCGCGCGTGCACCTGGTGATGCCGCGCCGGCAGCTGTTCGAGGACGAGGCCGAGCAGCCTAGCGCCTCGGTGACCATCGGGGTCGGCGCGCGCGAGCCGTCCTCCGACGAGGTGCGCTCCGTTCAGAACCTGATCGCGGGCGCCGTGCCGAACATGAAGCCCGAGCGGGTCACCGTCATCGACCAGCACGGCACGACGCTTTCGGCCGGGGGCGACGCCGGCTCGGCCACCCAGCTCGCCCAGTCCGAGAAGCAGGCCATCGAGGAGCGCATCCGCAAGACAGTGAAGGACATCGTCGAGGGCGTC
>DASZQQ010000516.1:0-10064 GCA_035549595.1 Caulobacteraceae bacterium | reverse complement strand
CAGCCCTCGTCGCAAGCCGCCTCCGCGAAGGGAC
Source organism: Caulobacteraceae bacterium (assembly GCA_035549595.1). Lineage (GTDB taxonomy): Bacteria > Pseudomonadota > Alphaproteobacteria > Caulobacterales > Caulobacteraceae > Acaudatibacter. The sequence goes on along the minus strand of DASZQQ010000516.1, from coordinate 10,030 downwards.
CACGGCCGACCTCCGGCTTCGAGCAGCTGCGGGCGGCTCACACCGCCGTGCCGGTGGCCGAGATCGCGCACCAGCAGAGCGACTACTACCACGCCACCAAGACGACGATCTTCAACGCCCTGCTGAACACCATCGACCTGGCCCAGCTCGCCCAGCTGGACGCCAAGTCGGCGGCCGAGGAGATCCGCGACATCGTCGCCGAGCTGGTGGCGATCAAGAACGTCACCATGTCGGTGTCCGAGCAGGATCACCTGGTCCAGGACATCATCAACGACGTCCTCGGCTACGGCCCGCTGGAGCCGCTGCTGGCCCGCGACGACATCGCCGACATCATGGTCAACGGCGCCAACCGGGTGTTCATCGAAGTCAGCGGCAAGGTCCAGCTGACCAACGTGCGCTTCCGCGACAACGCCCAGCTGATGAACATCTGCCAGCGGATCGTCAGCCAGGTCGGCCGCCGCGTCGACGAAAGCTCGCCGATCTGCGACGCCCGCCTGCCGGACGGCTCGCGCGTCAACGTCATCGCCTCGCCGCTGGCCCTCGATGGTCCGACGCTCACCATCCGGAAATTCCGGAAGGACAAGCTGACGATGAAGAACCTGGTCGAGTACGCCTCGATCAGCCCGGAGGGCGCGCGCGTCCTCGGCGTCATCGGCGCCTGCCGCTGCAACATCATCATCTCGGGCGGCACCGGCTCGGGCAAGACGACGCTGCTCAACACGCTCACCGCCTTCATCGACCCCACCGAGCGGGTGATCACCTGCGAGGACGCGGCCGAACTGCAGCTGCAGCAGCCGCACGTGGTGCGCCTGGAGACCCGCCCGCCGAACCTCGAGGGCACCGGCGCGATCAACATGCGCGACCTCGTCAAGAACTGCCTGCGGATGCGTCCCGAGCGGATCATCGTCGGCGAAGTGCGCGGACCCGAGGCGTTCGACCTCCTGCAGGCGATGAACACCGGCCACGACGGCTCGATGGGCACGCTGCACGCCAACTCGCCGCGCGAGGCCATCAGCCGCCTGGAATCGATGATCACCATGGGCGGCTACGGCCTGCCCTCGAAGACCATCCGCGAGATGATCGTCGGCTCGGTCGACGTGATCATCCAGGCCGCGCGCCTGCGCGACGGCTCGCGGCGCATCACCCACGTCACCGAAGTGGTCGGCCTGGAAGGCGACGTGATCGTCACCCAGGACCTGTTCGTCTACGAGATCACCGGCGAGGACGTGCACGGACGGGTCGAAGGCCGCCACCGCTCCACCGGCATAGCCCGGCCCCGGTTCTGGGACCGCGCCCGCTACTACGGCCTCGAGCGCGAACTGGCCGAAGCCCTGGACGCGGCCGAGTAGCGCCATGGACCCGACCATCCTGATCGCCGCGGTCCTGGGCTTCATCGCCGTCGCCGGCGTCGGCTTCGTCTTCGCCGGGGGCAATCCGAACCAGGCCAGGGCGGTCAAGCGCGCGCAGGCGATCGGCGCGACGCCCTCGCGCAGCGCCGCCGGCCGCACGGCGCGGGCCGTGGCCAACACGCCGGAGGCCAGGCGCAAGGCGATCGTCAAGAGCCTCAAGGAGCAGGAGCGGCAGGCCAAGAAGGCGCAGCTCACGCTCGCGAACAAGCTGCAGCAGGCCGGACTGACCTTCGGTCCGACCACCTTCTACATCGCCAGCGCCGTGCTGGGCGTGGCGGTGATGATCGTCGCGATCCTTTTCCACCCCCCGTTCTGGGTCGCACCGGTGCTCGGCGCGGCCATCGGCGCCGGCCTGCCGCGCTGGGTGGTGGGCTTCCTGGCGGCCAGCCGCATCAAGAAGTTCACGGGCGCCTTCTCCGACGCCATGGACATCATCGTGCGCGGCATCAAGTCGGGCCTGCCCGTGCACGACTGCCTGAAGATCATCGGCCGCGAGACGCCCGAGCCCCTGGCCGGCGAGTTCCGCCGGCTGATGGAGGGCATCGGCATGGGCATGACCTTCGAGCAGGCGCTGGAGAAGATGTACGAGCGCATGCCGACGCCCGAGCTCAACTTCTTCGCCATCGTCATGAACGTGCAGCAGAAGACCGGCGGCAACCTGGCCGAGGCCTTGGGCAACCTCTCGGCCGTGCTGCGCGCGCGCAAGCTGATGCGCGAGAAGATCAAGGCGCTGTCGGGCGAGGCCACCGCATCGGCGGCCATCATCGGCTGCCTGCCGCCGGGCGTCATCATCCTCGTCTCGGTGGTCCAGCCCACCTACATCCAGCCGCTGTTCACGGATCCGCGCGGCAACCTGCTGCTGGGCATCGGCGTCGTGGTGATGAGCCTGGGCATCTGGGTGATGCGCCGCATGATCAACTTCAAGTTCTAGAGGGCGCGCCGTGGACAAGGACCTCGCCGCGATCCTGGTGAACCCGGACAACCTGCTGATGGTCTTCACGGCCGTCGTCACCTTCGCCACCATCGTCACCTTCGCCACGCCCTACATGAACCGGGGCGGCCTGGAGTCGCGGCTGAAGTCGGTGGCCAACCGGCGCGAGGAGCTGCGGCGCAAGTCGCGCGAGGCCATGGCCAAGGACAAGCCGTCGTCCCTGCGCCAGACCGACGAGGGGCCCTACAAGCGCATCGTCGAGCGGCTGCAGCTGTCGCGGCTTCTGGAAGACGCGACGGTGGAGGAGAAGCTGGCCCAGGCGGGCCTGCGCGGCCCCGGCGCGATCAGCCGGTTCTACTTCTTCCGCTTCGTGATGCCGTTCGCGCTCGGCGGCTTCGCCGCCTTCTACATCTTCGTCCTGGCGCACTTCCATCTGGAGATGATTCAGAAGCTGGGGATCATCATGGGCGCCATCGTCCTCGGCTACTACGCGCCGAACGTCTACATCCAGAACGTCTCCCAGAAGCGGCGCGAATCGATCGTCTCGGCCTTCCCGGACGCCCTCGACCTGCTGCTGATCTGCGTCGAGTCCGGCATGTCGATCGAGGCGGCGATCCAGAAGGTCAGCCAGGAGGTCGGCGGGCAGTCGATCGAACTGGCCGAGGAGCTCAGCCTGCTCACTGCGGAACTCAGCTACCTGCCCGAGCTGCGCATGGCCTACGAGGGCCTTGCCAAGCGGACCAACCATCCGGGCATCAAGTCGGTGGCCACGGCCATGATCCAGGCCGAGCGCTATGGCACCCCGCTGGGGGCCTCGCTGCGCGTGATGGCCAAGGAGAACCGCGAGCTGCGCCTGGCCGCCGCCGAAAAGAAGGCGGCCGCCCTGCCGGCCAAGCTCACCGTGCCGATGATCGTGTTCTTCCTGCCGGTGCTGTTCATGGTCATCCTCGGCCCCGCGATCATCCGCACCCAGGACACGCTGGCGGCCCAGCACATGAGCGTGAAGTAGGGAGCCGGCCGCTCTATCAGGCCCTGTCCCGCAGCCGCCGGCGGCCTCCGAGGGACTCGGGCCGGTTCAGCTCCTTGCGGATCTCGTCGCGGCGCTCGTGGATCGAGGCGATGACGAGGCCCATGGGCACGCCGATGTCGACCAGGGTCGCTTCCGACAGCTGCAGCGAGGCTTCGACCGTCTCGGGCACCGCGTCGGTGGCGCCGAGGTCGTAGAGCCGGCGCGCGTGGCGCGCATCGCGGGCGCGCACGACGATGGTGAGGTCGGGCCGCAGGCCGCGGGCGGCGGCGGTGATCGCCTCGGCCGCCTCGGGCGCGTCCATGGTCGCCACCAGGGCCCTGGCGGCCGGCAGGCCAAGGCGCTTCAGCAGTTCCGGGCGGCTCGCATCGCCGAAGTGGATCGGCCGCCCCTCGCGGCGGCCGGCCTCGACCAGGCGCGTGTCCCGCTCCACCGCCAGCCAGGGGATGTCGTGGCGGTCCAGCATGTCGGCCACCAGCCGGCCGACGCGGCCGTAGCCGATGACCAGCACCCGCGCCTCTCCGGCCGGCGGTTCGGGCAAGGGCTCCGGCGGCGCGGTCCGGCCGGTCCCCAGCCGGGCGCCGGCCGCCACCAGCAGCGGCGCGGCGGCCATGCTGAGGCCGGCGGCCACCAGCACGGCCTCGCCCAGTTCGGGCGGCACGATGGCCGCGCCCATGGCCTGGTTCACGATGACGAAGGCGAACTCGCCGGCGCTGGCGAGGGCCAGGCCCGCCTCGAGCGCCGCCCGCGCGGTCAGGCCGAACGCGCGCGCCGCGACGCCGACGCCGACGGCCTTGAAGGCGATCAGGCCGACCGCGAGCCCGAGAATGAACACCGGCCGGGCGGCGAGCAGGGAGAGGTCCAGGCCGATGCCGACGGAGACGAAGAACAGGCCCAGCAGAAGGCCCTTGAACGGCTCGATCAGCACCTCGATCTCGTGCCGGAACTCGGTCTCGGCCAGCAGAAGGCCGGCGACGAAGGCCCCGAGCGCCATGGAGAGGCCGCTGAGCGACGCCACCAGGCCGGCGCCGATGATCACCAGCAGGCAGGCGCCCATGAAGAGCTCGTTCGAGCGGGTGCGCGCCACCGACTTCAGCATCGGCCGCAGCAGGAGACGGCCGAACACCACCAGCCCCGCCAGCCCCGCCACCGCCGGGGCGAACACCTTCAGCAGCGGGATCACCCGCGTCGGCGCGCCGTCGCCGACCAGGGTCAAGGCGACCAGGATCGGCGCCACGGCCAGGTCCTGGAACAGCAGCACCGAGAACACCGCCCGGCCGGCCTCGCCGTGCAGACGCCGGTGCTCGGCCAGGGCCGGCATGACCAGGGCGGTCGAGGACAGGGCCAGGGCGGCGCCGAGCGCCAGGGCCGAGGGCCATGCGGCGCCCGCCATCCTCAGGACCGCCGCGCCCAGCAGCGCCGTGCCGGCGACCTGGACGAAGCCGAGGCCGAACACCAGGCGCCGCATCAGGCGCAGCCGCTCCCACGACAGCTCCAGCCCGATCATGAACAGCAGGAACACGACGCCCAGCTCGGCGATCTCGCCGATCTCGCCGGGGCGCGAGACGGTGATGGCGGCGAGCCACGGCGCCTGGCCGGTCAGGGCGCCGAGTCCGTGCGGGCCCAGGACGACGCCGGCCGCCATGAATCCCAGGATCGGACTCAGCTTCAGGCGCGCGAACAGCGGCGCCACCACCCCGGCCGTCGCCAGGAACAGCACCACGTCCTTGTAGCTCTGGGCCTCGCCGCCGACGGCCATGGGCGCTCCGCGTTTCGCGGTCCCGACTATGGCGGTGGGTAGGCGGCGCGGCGAGAGGCCTTGCGAACAGAACGCGTTCTAATAATTTGCGCGCCTTGCCCGCGGGCGCCGGACGGGGCCAGTCTGGCGCGCGGGGGCGGATACGAGACGCATCAGGGAGTGAAGACGTCATGACCGGCTGGACCTACGCCGACATCTGGGAAGCGATCGCGGCGGCCCTGCCGCAGCGGCCCGCGCAGATCCACGCCGACCGCGTGCTCACCTGGGCCGACTTCGACCGCCGCGCCGACGGCCTGGCCCGGCACCTGCTGGACGCCGGACTGGGAAAGCAGGCCAAGGTGGCGGCCTACCTCTACAACGGCCCCGAGTACCTCGAGACCTACTATGCCGCCTTCAAGGCGGGCCTCGCCCCCGTCAACACCAACTACCGCTACGTCGCCGACGAGCTGGTCTACCTGTTCGACAACGCCGACGCCGAGGCGGTGGTGTTCCACGCCTCCTTCGCTCACACCGTCGAGCAGATCCGGCCGAGCCTGCCCCGGGTGAAGACCTGGATCGCGGTCGCCGAGCCCGGCCATCCGGTCCCTGCCTTCGCGGCGGACTACGACGCCCTCGTCGGTCGCGCCGTCGGCCGGGTCGAGGCGCCGTGGGGGCGCTCGGGCGACGACCTTTTGATCCTCTACACCGGCGGCACCACCGGCATGCCCAAGGGCGTGATGTGGCGCCAGGACGACCTGTTCTACGTCCTGGGCGGCGGCGGCAACGCCCTGATGGGGATCCCGCCGGCGGAGAGCATCGCCGAACTGGTCGAGCGCGCGAAGGCGGCCGATCCGGGCGTCACCATCGCCGCCGCGCCGCTGATGCACGGCACGGCGCAGTTCACCTCGATCATCAGCCTGACCGGCGGCGGCACGGTGGCCTGCCTGCCCTCGACGCGGTTCAATGCCGAGGAGCTGTGGGACGAGGCCGCCAGGCTGAAGGCGACCAATATCGCCATCGTCGGCCAGGCCTTCGCTGCGCCGATGCTGGACGCCCTCGACCGCGAGCCGACGCGCTGGGACCTGAAGGCCCTGACCCGGATCGGCTCGTCCGGCACGGTCTGGAGCATGGAGAACAAGCAGGGACTTCTGCGCCACCTGCCCCAGGCGGCGATCTTCGACAGCCTGGGCTCGTCCGAGGCCGTGGGCCTGGGGGCCTCGTCCTCCGGCGCCGGTGCGGCGGCCGAGACGGCCAAGTTCATGGTCGGTCCCAACAGCGCCGTCTTCACCGAGGACGGGCGCCGGGTCGAGCCCGGCTCCGGCGAGCGCGGCCTGATCTGCGTCTCCGGCTACCTGCCGGTGGGCTACTACAAGGACCCGGAAAAGACCGCCCGCACGTTCCGCATCTTCGAGGGCCGGCGCTGGTCGGTTCCCGGCGACTTCGCCACGGTCGAGGCGGACGGCTCGCTGAAGCTGCTCGGCCGCGGCTCGCAGGTGATCAACACCGGCGGCGAGAAGGTCTTCCCCGAGGAGGTCGAGGAGGCGATCAAGCGCTATCCCGGCGTGCGCGACGCGGCCGTGGTCGGCGTGCCGGACCCGCGCTTCGGCGAGCGCATCTGCGCCGTCGTCGAGATGGCCGAGGCCCCGGCGCCCAGCCTGGCCGAGATCTCCGAGCACGTGCGTCAGCACCTGGCCGGCTACAAGGCCCCGCGCGAGCTGGTGCTGGCGCCGATCTCGCGGGCGGCCAACGGCAAGCTCGACTACAAGGGCGTGCGCGACCGGGCCCTGGAGGCGCTGAAGGCCTCGGCCTGACACCCCGCCCCCTTCAAGGGGGACCGAAGGACGCATGAACATTTTTTAACGCGCGGCGGGCGACGTCTTGTGCCTTTCTCCCGCGCCAAGAGCACGTTTGTCCCGGGGACCGCCTTGATCACCAGAAAAATCCTCCTGTCCGCGGCCGCCGTCGCGGCCCTGACCGCGGCTGCCGTGGCCGGCGTGAGCCGCGCGGCCGACACCGCGCCCGCCGCAGCCCCTGCCTCCGCCCTGACGGCCAGCCACTTCGGCGCCTGGGGCTTCGACACGGCCGGCCGCGACACCTCGGTCTCGCCGGGGAGCGACTTCTTCAACTACGCCAACGGCGGCTACATGAAGTCGCTGGTGATCCCGCCGGACCGCTCGCGCTACGGCACCTTCGACGCCCTGTCGGCCCTGTCCGAGGAGCGGGTGCACGCGGTGATGGAGGCCGCGGCGGCCAATCCCGGCGCGACCGGGGACGAGGCCCGCGTGGCGGCCTTCTACAAGGCGTTCATGGACGAGGCCCGGGTCGAGGCCCTGGACGCCAAGCCGATCGAGGGCGACCTGGCCGCGATCCGCGCGGCCAACAGCCGCGAGGCCCTGGCGGCCCTGATGGGCAAGGTCAACGAGGGCTTCCAGTCCTCGATCTTCAACGCCGGCATCGACGTCGACGCCAAGGCGCCCGACCGCTACGCCGTCTACCTCGACCAGGGCGGCCTCGGCCTGCCCGACCGCGACTACTACCTGCAGGCCAGCTTCGCGGACAAGAAGGCCAAGTACGAGGCCTACGTCGCCCAGATGCTGACCCTGGCCGGCTGGCCGAACGCCGCCGAACAGGCCAAGGCGGTGGTGGCGATGGAGACCAGGATCGCCGACGCCAGCTGGTCGCTGGCCGAGCAGCGCGACCCGGTGAAGACCTATACGCCGATGAGCCCGGCCGAGCTGGCCAAGGCGGCGCCCGGCTTCCCGTGGGCGGCCTGGCTCGGCGCGGCGCGCCTGGGCGAGGTCCAGCGCGTCGTCGTCGACGAGAACAGCGCCTTCCCGAAGATCGCCCAGATCTATGCCGAGACGCCGGTCGAGACCCTGCAGGCCTGGGCCGCGTTCCATGTCGCCGACAACGCCGCGCCGTTCCTGTCGCACCGCTTCGCCGACGCCAACTTCGAGTTCCGCGGCAAGGCCCTGAACGGCCAGCCCGAGCAGCGGCCGCGCTGGAAGCGCGCGGCCGGGACGCTGAACGCCAACATCGGCGAGGCGGTCGGCTCGATCTACGTCGCCCGCTACTTCCCGCCGGAGTCCAAGGCCAAGATGCAGGCCCTGGTGGGCGAGCTGCGCGCCGCCCTGCGCGCGCGGATCGAGAAGGTCACCTGGATGAGCCCCGAGACCAAGGCCCGGGCGCTCGACAAGCTGTCGAAGTTCGGCGTCAAGATCGGCTATCCCGACCACTTCCGCGACTACAGCGCCCTGACGCTGACCGCCGACGACCTGGCCGGCGACGTCGCCCGCAGCCAGGCCTTCGAGTGGAACCGCCAGGTCACGCGCCTGAACGGGCCGGTGGACAAGGGCGAGTGGGGCATGACGCCCCAGACGGTGAACGCCTACTACTCGCCGACCCGCAACGAGATCGTGTTCCCGGCGGCGATCCTGCAGCCGCCGTTCTTCGATCCGAACGCCGACCCGGCCGTGAACTACGGCGGCATCGGCGGGGTCATCGGCCACGAGATGACGCACGGCTTCGACGACGAAGGCCGCCAGTTCGCCGGCGACGGCAGCCTCTCCGACTGGTGGGCGCCGCAGGACGCGGCCAAGTTCAAGGTCCAGGCCGACCGCCTGGGCGCGCAGTACTCGGCCTTCGAGCCCCTGCCCGGCGCCCACGTGAAGGGCGACCAGACCATGGGCGAGAACATCGCCGACCTCGGCGGCGTGCTGGTGGCGCTGGACGCCTACCACGCCTCGCTGCACGGCAAACCGGCGCCGGTCCTGGATGGGATCACCGGCGACCAGCGGGTGTTCTTCGGCTGGGCCCAGGTCTGGCGCGGCGCCTCGCGCGACGACGCCCTGCGTCGGCAGCTGGTGTCCGACCCGCACTCCCCGCCGCACGAGCGCGTCAACGGCCCCTTGCGCAACGTCGACGCCTGGTACCGGGCCTTCGGCGTGAAGCCGGGCGACCCGCTGTACCTGCCGCCCGAGCAGCGCGTCCGCATCTGGTGATCCTGTCCCTCCCCTTCATGGGGAGGGAAAGCTCGCGCAGCGAGCAGGGTGGGGAAGTCCGACGCTCGCCTGGCGCCAGTCGGTTAGCGACTGGTGGTCCCATACTTCCCCACCCTGTCGATGCTGCGCATCGACTGTCCCTCCCCATGAAGGGGAGGGAGGCTAGTCCTCGAAGCCGCGAAGTTCGCCCCAGGTCTCGAAGGGGTCGCGGCGGGTGCGCCAGTTGTTGATCGGGTGAGCCTCGTCGCGCCAGCCCAGAGCCATGCCGCTGAACAGCATGTGGTCCTCGGGCAGGTCCAGGAAGCTCGCCACCGTCTTCGGGTAGCGGGCCCAGAACTCCTGGGCGCAGGTGTCCAGGCCCTTCTCGATGGCCAGCAGCATCACCGTCTGCATGTACATGCCGAGATCCGCCCACTGCGGGGGGCCGAGCTTGCGGTCGAGGCAGAAGAACAGGCCCACCGGCGCGCCGAAGAACTCCGTGTTCCTGGCCAGCTGCCGCAGGCGCCCGGCGCGGTCCTCGCGCGGGATGCCGATCGAGGCGTAGAGGTCCTCGCCGCACACGAAGCGCCGGGTGCGGAACGGGTCCCACAGGTTCGGCGGGTAGACGTCGTACTCGGGCTCCTCCATCGGCGAGGCGGCCACCAGCGCCTTGAAGCGCGCCAGCTCGTCGCCGGCCAGGGCGTAGACGCGCCAGGGCTGCAGGTTGCCGCCGGACGGGGCCGACTTCGCCGCATCCAGGATCTCGCGCACCACCGCGCCCGGCACCGGGTCCGGCTTGAACGCGCGCACCGACATGCGCCTCTGGGCGGCCTCCGAGACGTCCATCGCAAACCCTCGTTCTTCTTCAGCCGCTTGACGGAATCGGCTTCTCGTACTGCCTAGAGCGCTTCCCGCCAAAGTGGGAACCGGTTTGGCGATCAGGAG